>NZ_JBDGML010000112.1:0-23214 GCF_057655195.1 Arthrobacter sp. Soil_N43 | reverse complement strand
GGTGCCCCCCCGCCGTCGTCGTGTCTGGCCTGAAAAAAATGTCCGTTGCCGCGTAACCTGCGCAGCGTCCGCTGCGATTACGTATGTGTAAGCGCCGGACCGGGGCTGTCCCCCATCGGTCCCCGGTCCGGCCTTCAATCAACCAAAGGATGTTTTTTTCTTATGAAGAGTGTTAGCAAGACCACCCGGATCGCTGTCGGTGCCGCCATCATCGCTGTTGGAGGCTTCTCCAGCATTGGACTGGCCAACGCTGCCCAGGTAGCCAGCTCACAGCATGCAGAGGTGACCCCCGCTACGCCCGCCGTTCCGGCCACCCCGGAGGTTCCCGCCACCCCCGAGGTGCCGGCTGTTCCTGCCGTCCCGGCCACCCCCGCCGTTCCGGCCACGCCGGACGCCAAGGCCAAGGCTGCCGGAGAGGCTGCTGACGCCGCCGATGCTGCTGTAGAAGCGGACAAGGACGCCGTTAACGCCAAGGTCAACGCCTCGGGCGCCGGCAATGCTGCAGGTGCCGACGTGACCGCCGCAATTCCCGCCACCCCGGCTGTTCCCGGCGGCGCCGGCGTTCCGGCCACCCCGGCCGTTCCCGCCACTCCGGCTGTTCCGGACGTTGCAGACCACGTGGCCAAGCCGGCCGCGCCGTCCGTGTCCGGCGGCGCCGATGTCCACGCCGAAGCAGACGCCTCTGCCGACCTGCCCGAGGCTGGCAAATAACACGATCCCGCACGGGGACCGCGCAACAGGGCGATCCCCAAATAGGGGTGCAAGGTGTGCGGCGGCTAGGCTTACTACCGCCGCACACCAGCAGTAAGGGAAGGACAGCTTCTTGGCAGCCCAGCTGAGCGACGACGAATTGTCAGCCGCCCTTGCTGGCGACCCCTCCGGCTTCAGCGCTGTCTACACAACGATTTCCCCGGCAGTTCTCGGTTACTTCCGCGCCCGCGGCGTGGACGATGCTGAAGCCTTGACCCAGGACGTCTTCGTGGATGTCCTGCCAAAACTGACCGGCGTCAAAGGCGGCCACGCCGGGTTGCGAACCTTCATTTTCTCAGTGGCCCACGCCCGGCTCGTCGATTACCGGCGTCGGTCCGCCAGAACGCCCCAGCTAACCGAATTCGACCCGCTGCAGGACCAGAGGTGGTCCCGCTCCGCCGAGGACGAGGTTCTTGGGTCGCTGGGCGGCATAGCCTCCACGCTTTCCATGCTCAACGATGAGCAGCGGGAAGTCCTGGTCCTGCGGATCGTCGCGGACCTTTCGGTCGAACAGGTGGCCGGCATTATGAACAAGACTCCCGGAGCCATCAAACAGCTCCAGCGGCGCGGGCTGCTAGCCCTGCGCGAACTCGTCAAGGAAAAGGACCACGCAGCATCATGAGTGTCACGCCGACAGACCGCGAAGAAGGAGAGATCCAGGCGATCCTCCTGGATTCCGGGCTCGAAGAGGACGCCGATCTTCGCAGGTCCCTCGAGGAACTGCGCGGACTGGCCCAGGGTGCTGCCCCGACGCCGCGCGCGGACCTCGCCGCCCTGCTCACACCGGGCGTTTCCAGCCTGGAACTCCGGCGCCGCAACAGGCAGCGGAGGATGGGCATCGTGGTGAGCGCCGCAGTGGTCGGGGCAATGGGCCTTGGCGCCGGCGCCGTGGCCGCATCCAGCGAGGACTTCCGCCGCAGCGTCGGCAACACGGTGGTGAGGATTCTCCAGCCTGTTGGCCAGACGACCACCCCCAAGACCGATACCTCCCCTCCTGCACCCGCCGACATGCCTGCGCTGCCTGGGCAGACGGGCACAGGGGCGGTACCTTCAGCGCCGGTCCAGGCCGGGACCGCCTCGCCGACAGCGCCCGCGGTGCCCGCGCCGGGCCCCTCAAACGGTTCAGCCGAGGCGCGCGGTGGAAATCAGAGCCCGACGCCGGCACCCGACCTGCCCGCGCAGGTACCCGCCGTTCCGGGGACCGGCGCGGCTCCCAAGCTGCCGGCCAGGCCCCTGCCGTCACTTCCTTCGCTGCCGCACCCTGTGCCCGGCAGCGTGCCCACCACGATCCCGGCAGACCCGGTCCCCGGAAAGCACTGACCCCGGCAAGCCCTGACTCCGCCCGGGAAAAAGTTTCAAAGATTTTTGGAATCCGCGTAACCTTTCGGGCACGCCCGTCGATTACCCAACTGAGAGTGCCGGGCTGGCCATTGTCCCCCATCAATGTCCAGCCCGGCACTTTTCATATTCCCGCCCGGTCTGCGGCCCGGTGTTCATTTATTCGATGATCGTGGGCAAAGTCCGCCAGAGTAGGCTTGATGCATGGCACACGTAAACGATCGGGCAGTGGTTGAACGCCTCATGCGAACGAAGGGGACGTGGGCCATCGTCGGCCTCAGCACGAATGAATGGCGCTCCGCCTATGACGTGGCCCTGTACGTCCGCGACCGCATGGGCATGGAGATCATCCCCGTCAATCTGCATGGCGATGACGTGCACGGGGAAAAGGGGTACCGCACGCTGGCCGACATACCGGCCGAGAAACACCCGATCGACGTCGTGGAGTGCTTCGTGAACTCGCAAAAGGTCGGGCCTGTGATTGACCAGGCCATCGCGGTCGGGGCCAAGGCAGTCTGGCTGCAGTTGGGTGTTTTTGACGATGCTGCCGTGGAGCGGGCCAAGGCCGCCGGGTTGGACGTCGTGGTGAACTCCTGCCCTGCCCGCGAAGGCTGGCACTTCGGTCTCTGACGCCGGGAATCTCTGGCACCGGGAATTTCTGACGCCGGCCCGTTGGCTTTTTGTCAGGGCTGCATGAGCTCCGGATAATGCCTCTCCGTCACGTCCGGGTGGGCGCGCATCCGGCCCTTGAGCATATTCAGGCCGAACGAGGCGAGCATCGGGTTGGACGGGTCGTCAGAGATGCCGCGGGCCTGCGCCTTGAGTTCGGCCGGGAGGGGAACCGGATCGATCACCGCATCGAGCCGTGGCGACCAGAAGAACGGCACGGAGTAGCGGTCCACGCCCGGCGGCGGCGCCTGCACCCGGTGGATGGTGGCGGCGAGGTAGCCCTCGGTAGCCACTTCCAGCATTTCGCCGAGGTTCACCACCAGGGCTTCCGGGATGGGTTCCACGGAAACCCAGTCTTTGGCTCCTGGCGGAAGTACTTCCAGGCCGCCCACGGCATCCTGGAGGAGGAGGGTCACAAAGCCGTAGTCCGCATGGGAGCCGACGCCCTGATCGCCAGCCTCTTCCACAACCCCGCCGACGTAGTGGACCAGCTTGCCCATCCAGGCAGGCGTGTCACGGAATGGTTCATCAAAGTAGTCCTCCGGCAGGCGGAGGGAAACGGCGATGGCGCGCATCAGCTCCGCCCCCACCGTGGACATGAGCTCGGCCCAGGCCATCGCTGCCGGCTCCAGTTCCGGCAAGGACTCATCCGGCCACAAGTTGTGGCCCTGGAGAAGCCAGTATGGCTGCTCCGGGGGATAGTCCTGCAGTGGCTCCCGGTCCGGCGAGTAGTCGATCTGCTCGCGCGCATCCGCTTTCCCCTGTGTGACTTCCGTACCCATCCGGGTATAGCCACGAAAATGCGGAGAGAGACGGTTATCCAGCGTCATCCGCTCCTCAAGCGGCAGGTCAAAGAAGCGCTTGATCAGTGCCAGCAGTTCCTCCGCCTGGCCGGGGACGCCGCCGTAGCCGATGACCTGAAAGAAACCGACCCGGTGCGTGGCATCGCGGAGCTGCTCAATGAACTCCGGATTGAACGACCCATCGGCCTGACGTGCGCTTCGCAGATCCAGGACCGGTATCGTCTCCTGAGCGGGTGACATGCTCGCAGACTAGCACCGCAGGTGAAGGCTTTGTAGGCTCGCTGCATGGATCCCACCGCATTGAGGGAAATCTGCCTGTCATTTCCGGGCGCCTTCGAGGACTTCCCGTTTGGACCGGAAACGTCGGTTTTCAAAGTCAGGGCAGCCGTGGCGGGAGGGGCCCGGCACGAGGCCAAGATGTTTGCGGCGTCCACCATGGATCCGGAGGACTGGTCGGTGAGCCTGAAGTGCGAACCGGCACTGGCCGAACAGCTGCGGGCCGTGCATCCCGAGATCACCGGCGCGTGGCACATGAACAAGACGCACTGGAACGGCGTCCGGCTGGACGGTTCTTTGCCGGACGACATGGTCCGCGACATGGTGGAGGACTCCTATGACCTTGTGGTGGCGTCGCTGAGCCGGAAGCAGCGTGAGCAGCTGGGGTGGGCCAGACTGGTGGGCAATGACTGACAAACGCCTGGCGCGGGGCGGCCTGAACTACCCGGGCATCGGTTCCACGCAGGACGGAGTGCCCCCTGAGGGGTTCCCTTGCCTCGTCACGCAGACATACCTGGGAGAGGGCTCTGAGACGTACCACGCTGTGGCCCGGGGCATTCTCACCTGGGAACTTCAGCGCCGCTCCGGGCTGAGGGTACGCAGCGAGTCCGACGCCGTGGTTCCCGGCGCGCGCGTCGTGAGCGGCTTCGGCGTCGGGCCTTTCCGCATCAATGCGCCCTGCGAGGTGGTGTGGGTGCGGCAGCCGGCACCGGGCGCCGGCCCGCAGTCAGCAGGCTTCGGGTATGGAACACTCCCGGGCCATCCCGCGCGTGGCGAGGAGGCCTTCGAGGTGATGATTGACGCCCAAGGCGCGGTGTTCCTGAAGATCACGGCGTTCAGCAGGCCGTCGAACTGGTTCTACGCTGCGGGCGGCCTGCTGACCAGGGCGGCGCAACGGCACGTCACTTCCCGATACATTGAAGGGGCACGCCAACTCGCAACCGGCGAAAGCTGAGGAGGAGACGGTACATGCTGGACCAGAAGACCCTTGACCGACTGTGGGATTTCGACAACCCCGAGCTGTCCGAACAGCGCTTCCGCGAAGCAATGACGGACGAGAGGTACGATGCCGATGAAAGGGCCGAGCTCGCCACCCAGGTGGGCCGGGCGATCGGCCTGCAGGGCCGCTTCGAGGAAGCGGATGCCCTGCTGGACGCCATCGACGGCGAAGACGAACCCACCATCGGTGTCCGTATTGTTCTGGAGCGCGGACGGCTCCTGAACTCCAGCGGGCACCCGGCGATGGCTGTTCCGCTGTTTGAACAGGCCGCGGAGCTGGGCGATCACCTGGGTGAGGAGTTCCTTGCCGTGGATGCCCTGCACATGCTCGCCATTGCCGACGCAGACCACGCGGAACTCTGGACGCGCAGCGCGCTGGAGTACGCCTCCACCGCACACGACCCGAACACCAGGCGGTGGATGGTGGCCCTGCACAACAACCTCGGCTGGTCCCTGCACGGTGCCGGCCGGCTCACGGAGGCGCTCGTGGAGTTCCAACTGGCCGAGCAGTGGGCGGAACGGGTGGGAACCCCGGCCCAGCAGCAGTACGCGCGCGATGCCATCGCCGAATGCGAGCACGCACTCGCCAGCTAACCGGCTTCCCGCACCTGGCACACCTCAAAAACCCAAACGAAAGGCAACCGCCCGTGATTTTCATCGTCGTCAAATTCAAGGTCAAGCCGGACTGGTCCGACAAGTGGCTGGGGCTCGTCTCGGATTTCACCGAAGCCACCCGCCAGGAACCGGGGAACCTCTGGTTCGACTGGTCCCGCAGCGTCGATGACCCCAACGAGTTCGTCCTCGTGGAAGCTTTTAAGGATGACGCCGCGGGGGACCACGTCAACAGCGCGCACTTCCAGAAGGCCATGGCGGACATGCCGCAGGCCCTGGCCGAGACGCCGCAGATCATCAGCCGCCAGTTCGACGGCGAGGGCTGGGACCGGATGGGGGAACTCACCATCTGACGCCGTTAACATGAGGGCATGTGGATCGGCTGGATTGAGTTCGACATCCTCCTGGGCGACGTGCACAGCCTGAAGGAGAAGCGCTCCCTGGTGAGGCCGTTGCTCGCGGAGCTGAAACGGCGCTACGACGTCTCCGTGGCAGAGGTCGGGGACCACGACCAGTACCGGCGCGCGCGGCTCGGCGCCGGCCTGGTGGCCGCGGACCGGGCGCACCTCGTGGAGGTGCTTACCGCCGTCGAACGCTTCGTGGCCTACCGTCCCGAGCTGGAACTCCTCAGCGCCCGCCAGCGCGAAATCCACAGCGAAGACTGAGCCGACAGTTAGCGCGAACGGACACTTAAGGCCCTCTTTTCGGGGGCTTAAGTGTCCGTTCGCGCTTGGTGGGGACTAGCCGAAGTACTTCGGCAGCGTGGCCTCGTGGGCCTCGCGGAGGGCGTCGAGCGGGAGTGCCTCCACGCCGTTGATCTCCAGCTGGCCGCTGTCCGCGTCCACCACGCCGATGCGTGTGTGGGCAAAGCCGCGGGCCGTGCACATGTCCGTGAAGCGGACTTCCTCGGAGCGCGGGACGCCCACGATGGCGCGGCCCTGGGACTCGGAGAACAGCGCCGTGAACAGGTCAACCCCGTCGCGGTCCATGACATCCTGCAGCGCGATCCGGGCGCCGACGCCGTAGCGGAGCGAGGACTCCACGAGGGCTGCCGCGAGGCCGCCTTCGGAGAGGTCGTGCGCGGAGTCCACCATGCCGTCACGGGAAGCGTTGATCAGGATTTCACCCAGTGCGCGTTCCGCCGCGAGGTCAACCTTGGGCGGCAGTCCACCGAGGTGTCCGCGCAGGTTGGACCACTCCGAACCGTCCAGCTCTGCCGCCGTCGTGCCCAGCAGATAGATGGCCTGGCCATCTTCGCGCCAGCCCGACGGCGTACGGCGCGCGACGTCGTCGAGCTTGCCCAGCACGGCCACCACCGGGGAGGGGTGGATCGGCGTCGTGCCGGTCTGGTTGTACAGCGAGACGTTGCCGCCCGTGACCGGGATCCCCAGTTCCATGCAGGCATCCGACAGGCCGCGGATCGCCTCGGCCAGCTGCCACATGACGTCGGGGTCCTCGGGAGAGCCGAAGTTCAGGCAGTCGCTGACGGCCATCGGCACGGCGCCGGAGGTGGCGACGTTGCGGTAGGCCTCGGCCAGGGCCAGCTGCGCGCCGTGGTACGGGTCGAGGTACGTGTAGCGGCCGTTGGCGTCGGTGGCGAGGGCCACGCCCAGGCGCGTTTCCTCGTCTACGCGGACCACTCCGGCGTCGTCCGGGAACGCCATGGCGGTGTTGCCGCCGACGTAGCGGTCGTACTGGTCGGTGATCCAGTTCTTGGAGCACATGTTCGGCGAGGAAATGAGCTCGGTGACGGCGGCGGCCAGTTCCGCGGGAGCGGAGGGGCGGCCGGTGTCCTGGACGGACCCGGTAAACGAGTCGGCCTGCACGGCGTCCTGCCACTCGGGGCGGGCGTACGGGCGGTCGTAGACCGGGCCGTCGTGGGCCACGGTGCGGGGATCCACGTCGACGATGACCTCGCCGTCCCACGTGATGATCAGGCGGCCGGTGTCGGTCACCTCGCCCAGCCAGGAGTACTCCACGGCCCACTTGTCCATGACCGCTTCAAAAGCGGCGACGTTCTCGGGGGTGACCACGGCCATCATGCGTTCCTGCGACTCGGACATCAGGATTTCGCCCGGGGTCAGGGTGGGGTCGCGCAGCAGGACGGAGGTCAGTTCAACCTCCATGCCGCCGTCGCCGTTGGAGGCGAGCTCGGAGGTGGCGCAGGAAATGCCCGCGGCGCCCAGGTCCTGGATGCCCTCCACGAGGGAGCCCTTGAACAGCTCAAGGCAGCACTCGATCAGGACCTTCTCGGCGAACGGGTCGCCCACCTGGACGGCAGGGCGCTTGGACGGCTTGGTGTCATCGAAGGACTCCGAGGCCAGCACGGAGGCGCCGCCGATGCCGTCGCCACCGGTGCGGGCACCGAACAGCACCACCTTGTTGCCCTTGCCGGAGGCGTTGGCGAGGCGGATGTCCTCGTGGCGCATGACGCCGACGGCCAGCGCGTTGACCAGCGGGTTGCCCTGGTAGACGGAGTCGAAGACCATTTCGCCGCCGATGTTGGGCAGGCCGAGGGAGTTGCCGTAGCCGCCGATGCCTGCCACGGCGCCATGAATGACGCGTGCCGTGTCCGGGTGGTCGATGGCGCCGAAGCGCAGCGGATCCATCACGGCAACCGGGCGGGCGCCCATGGAGATGATGTCGCGGACAATGCCGCCGATGCCGGTGGCGGCACCCTGGTAGGGCTCCACGAACGACGGGGAGTTGTGGGACTCGATCTTGAACGTCACGGCCCAGCCGTCGCCCAGGTTGGTGACGCCGGCGTTTTCGCCGATGCCCACCAGCATGTCCTTCTTCATCTCCTCGGTCACCTTTTCGCCGAACTGGCGCAGGTGGTTCTTGGAGGACTTGTAGGAGCAGTGCTCGCTCCACATCACGGAGTACATGGCGAGCTCGGCGCCGGTGGGGCGGCGGCCCAGGACCTTCACGACCTCGTCGAACTCATTCTGCTTCAGGCCCAGCTCGGCCCAGGGGAGTTCCGTGTCCGGCGTCTTGGCAGCGTTCTCGACGGTGTCGATGTTGAACTTCTTGGTTTCGGTGATCGAGCTGGTGGAGATCTCGGTCATTTGTTTGCTCCCACGATCTTGTTCAGTACGGAAGTGAAGAAGCCCAGGCCGTCGGTATCGGTCCCGCCGATGCCATCGAGGGACTCGGGGCCGAAGCCCAGCTCCACTGCGTGCTCGGGGTGCGGCATGAGGCCTACCACGTTGCCGGCCGCGTTGGAGATGCCGGCGATGTCGCGGCGTGAGCCGTTAGGGTTGAAGCCCACGTAGCGGAACACCACGCGGCCCTCCGCCTCGAGCGCGTCCAGGGTCTTCTCGTCGGCGATGTACTGGCCGTCCTGGTTCTTCAGCGGCACCGTGATCTCCTGGCCTGCCTCGTAATCGAGGGTCCAGTCGGTGTTGCTGTTTTCAACGCGCAGCACCTGGTCGCGGCACATGAACTTCAGGTGGTCGTTCTTGATCATGGAGCCGGGCAGCAGGTGCGACTCAGTAAGGATCTGGAAGCCGTTGCAGATGCCGAGCACCGGCAGTTTGGCGTCGGAGTTGGCCGCGTCGATGACCTTGGACATCAGCGGCGCGAAACGTGCGATGGCACCGGCCCGGAGATAGTCGCCATAAGAGAAGCCGCCGGGGATGATGACGGCGTCCACGTCACCCAGCGCGGTGTCGGCGTGCCACAGCGGGACCGGCGTGCCGCCCGCGAGGCGGACCGCGCGCGCGGCGTCGCGGTCATCAAGGGTGCCGGGGAACGTGACGACGCCGATCTTGGCGCCGGCGAGGCGCGGGTTGGCCGCCACGGCGACCGCCTCGCCAATCAGGGGAAGCTCAGTCATATCAGGCCTCGACGACCTCGACGTTGACGACGTCCTCGATCACCGGGTTGGACAGCAGGGTTTCCGCCGCTTCCTTTGCCTGGGCAAGGATTGCATCGGTCACCTCGCCGTCGACGGTCAGTTCGAAGCGCTTGCCCTGGCGGACAGAGCTAAAGCTGGTGAAGCCCAGGCGGGGGAGTGCACCCACGATGGCCTTCCCCTGGGGGTCCAGAATCTCGGGCTTGGGCATGACGTCGACAACGATCCGGGGCATCCGGTAACTCCTGTGCGTGAGCATTGGGTAAGGGCGCAGCGGAGTGGTGCCGTCTCACGCCGTTCGTCTGCGGCATTTTGGCACAAATGGCACAACATGGACGGGCGCTCCGCGAGCTTGCTTGCCTATTCTACCGGCCGCAGCGCCGCACGCCGTATTCGGCCCCAGTGACGCTGGCCTCGCGTGAAGGCCGACGGCGGCTCTGGCCCGCCGTCGGCCCCGTCAGTAGGATTGCGGAATGGCTGAGAAACCGAAATCCGTACTGTTGCCAGTGATCGCCGCCGCCGTGTTCGCGGGGCTGGGGAGGATGGTTCTCCAAAAGATCAAGGCGGACCGCGCCGCCAGGAACAGCCGCACGGCGGGCCCCGTGGACGAGAAGACCCGCCAATGGATCAGCGACGTGGTCCGCACGCCGCGCCAGTAATACTCCCCTGCAGGCCTCTCCGGATCGGACACCCTGCAGGGCCGTGTTCTGAGCCGATATTGGCGGGCGCCCTGTCCGGGTGCCCGCCTCCGTCATTTAACGAGGCCTGTTGATCTGAAATGACAAACTTAAAAAGTGGTTTGTGGCGTATGTCATAAATACCTGCCAGTAGGTACTGTGGGGATCGGCTGACCATGGGGGAAACGACAGGACCTGTCAATCTCGCGCGGCGTGGCCGCATGAGCCCGGCGGCGGAGCCGGGACCGGTCCTGATGAAAGGTCAAATCACTCGTGAATTCTGCAGGAAAGAGCTTCTTCCGAAGCCGGGGGGTCCGGAAAGCAGCGGCACTGTTCGCCGGCCTGCCATTGCTCCTTTCATCCCTTGCCGCTTCGCCGGCCGTCGCGGCCCCGAACCCGGGTGTGGCGCAGGCGGGGCAGCACAAGACCGTCGATCCGAAGGACTTCGAGGCGGGGCGCTACATCGTGGTCCTGACTGACAAGCCCGCAGCCACGTACGCGGGCGGTACCGCAGGATTTGCCGCCACCAGGCCGCAGAAAGGCCGGAAGCTCGACGCCCGCCGGGCGGAAGTGCGGCGGTACCAGGCGCACCTGGAGGCCAAGCAGACAGCACTGGCCAACCAGGAAAATGTGCAGATCCGGCACAGGTACACCGCGGCCCTCAACGGATTCAGCGCGACGCTGACGGCGGACCAGGCCGTGAACCTTGCCAAGGACCCGGGCGTCCTCACGGTCGCTCCTGATACCCAGCGGGCGCCGGACTACTCCACCACCGACTTCCTCAAGCTCAGCGGACCCAACGGCGCGTGGAACACACAGTTCGGCGGCCAGGAGAGCGCGGGCAAAGGCGTTGTGGTCGGGGTCATTGATTCCGGGTATACACCGTCCAGCGCGTTCTTCGCCGGAGGGGAGGTGCAGCCCCTCAAGGGCGAGCCCCAGGTCGGCGTCCCGTACCGCACCGCGGGCGGCAAGATCGCCATGCTGAAGTCGGACGGCAGCACCTTTGAGGGTGAGTGCCAGAAGGGCGAAGGATTTGATGGCAAGGCCTGCAATTCCAAGGTTCTGAGCGCCCGCTACTTCTCGGAAGCCTTCGAGGACACCGTCGACAAGGCGGACCGTGCACCGGAAGAGCTGATTTCCCCGGTTGACGTCGGCAGCCACGGCACCCATACCGCCAGCACCGCCGCCGGCAACCCCAACGTCGAGACATTCGTGGACGGCCGCAGCTTCGGCCTGACCGGGGGCATAGCCCCGGCGGCGAAGCTGTCCATCTACAAGATCTGCTGGGAGGACAACGACCCCGCAACCGGCGGCTGCTACACCTCCGCCTCCATTGACGCCATCAACCAGGCGGTGCTGGACGGCGTTGACGTGCTGAACTACTCCATTTCGGGCACGACGTCCACCACGACGGATCCGGTGTCCATGGCGTTCCTCTCGGCAGCCTCGGCCGGCATCTTCGTTTCGGCGTCTGCCGGCAACTCCGGACCCGCGGCCAGCACCGTCAACCACGGAGAGCCCTGGGTCACGACGGTTGCGGCCAGCAGTTTCTCCCAGGAACTTCAAGGCACGGCTGAATTCTCCGACGGCAGCAAATTCCGCGGCGCAAGCATCATGAACCGCGAAATTACCGGCGCCGGGGTGGTCCTTGCCGCGAACGCGGGGTCCGGACAGGATCCAGACCCGAGGCTGTGTGGCCCGGGGTCCCTGGATCCGGCGAAGATCTCCGGCAGGGTGGTGGTCTGCGACCGCGGCACCTATGACCGGGTAGCCAAGAGCGCAGAAGTGGCGCGCGGCGGCGGCGTCGGAATGATTCTGGTCAACGTGACCGATTCGTCCCTCGACGCGGACAAGCACTCAGTGCCCACAGTCCACGTGAACCCGCCCGCCACGGAGGAGATCAAGTCCAAGGTGAGCGCGAATCCGGCCATTACGGTTTCCCTCGTGAACAAGGACACCACCGGGCTGCCGGCAGAAGCGCAGCCGCAGATCGCTGGATTCTCATCCCGAGGTCCGCTGGTCGCCACGGACTCGGATCTTCTCAAGCCCGACGTCGCCGCCCCCGGCGTTGCTGTCCTGGCCGGCGTTTCGCCTATCGGTGCCGGAGGCGACACGTTCGGGTTCATGTCCGGGACATCCATGGCGGCACCCCACGTTGCCGGATTCGGCGCCCTCATCCTGGGCAGGAACGCCCACTGGTCCCCGGCTGCAGTGAAATCGGCCATGATGACCACGGCCGGTGACATCAAACTTGCCGACGGGTCCAAGAACGCCGATGTCCATGCCACCGGTGCCGGCCAGGTGGACCCGGGCCGGATGTTGAGTCCGGGCCTCGTCTACGATGCCGACGGGGACGACTATCTGAGGTTCATCCAGGGGACCGGGGTTGACCTGGGCATTCCGGACCTTGGCAGCACGAAATCCCGCGACATGAATGTCCCGTCCTTCTCCCTCGGAAACCTGGCAGGCAAGATCGAGGTCACCCGGACCGTGACCGCGCTGGCCCCCGGTGTGTATCGCGCCAAGGCCAGCGTGCCGGGCGTGAAGGTTACTGTGACCCCGTCCATCCTGACCTTCAATTCTCCGGGCGAAAAGCGCACCTTCAAGGTTTCCTTCGAGAACCAGAACGCCAAACTGGGGCAGTTCACCATGGGCTCGCTGGTCTGGCAGGGGTCAAACACCACCGTGGCATCCCCGATCGCGGTGCGCCCGCAGTCCGTTGTGGCCCCCAAGAACGTGGCCTTCACCTCTGAAGGAGGCCACGGCTCCGGAAACATCAGCATCGTCTCCGGCTCGGGTTCACCCACTGATGTGACCCTTGACGGACTGTCGAAGGCGGATTCCTCCGCCGTCGAACTGGTCCCCGGCCCGTTCAGGTACGCGACTGACGCCTCGAACTTCCTGAAGACCGTCGAGGTTCCGGCCGGCGCGCCGCTGGCCAAGCTGTCCGTCTTCTCGGCGGATGAAAATGCCGACTTCGACATGGTGGTCATTACCCCGAGTAACCAGGCGATCGTCGCGGCCACGGCGTCGGCCAGCGAATCGGTGTCCATCCCCAACCCCGCACCCGGAACCTACCGGATGTACGTGAATCTATACGACAGCCCCAACGGCCAAGCCACCAAGGCCTCGGTGGACGCCGCGGTCCTGGGAGCAAATGTTGGAAACGCCACGGTGGCGCCTGACCCCGTGCGCCTCGCCAACGGCCGGTCCGGCAACCTGGCGCTGTCGTGGAAAAACCTGGTCCCCGGCTCCTACATCGGCCGGATCACGTTCGACGGGGCCAGCGCACCGACCTTCGTCAGCGTCGTGGTGACACCGGGAGGTGTCACGGGCGTCCCACCGGCTTCGGAAGATCCGAAGAAAAAGAAAGAGGAGCAGGGAAAGGTCCTCAACGAGGACCTGACCCGGATTCCGGATAACTCCGTCTAGGAAGGTCCCGGAACCGGGTTCCCTTGGGGACCCTGACAGCAGTGGCCGGCGGTGCACGCACCGCCGGCCACTGCTGTCTCAAAAACAGCGCTTTACACTGCCCCGGTGGACCCGGAAAATCCGCCCAGCAGCGGGGCGAGTGCACGCCAGCGAGCAATTTCGCAGCCGTCAGTCAGGGAAAACCGGCAGTGCACCTGCCGCCCGCCGAACGTTCCGGTGACCACGGCCACCTGCGGGCCTCCGTACTGCTGCGTGCACAGCATGGGAGGCCCCGGAACGGGAAAGAAGATCCCTTCCCCGAATCGTTCGACGGCGGCAACCGCCCCGGCAGGGTCCGGCAGGTTCGATTCCGGGGGACGTCCCGGCCGCCGGGCCAGGGTGAAGGTCCGTTCCGGGGCCCCGGGCGTCTCGGTCAGGGCGACGGTCAGGTCGAGGTCCAGACCCGGGCCTGGCGTAGGGGGATGCGCGCCGGCGCCGGTCACGCTTGGCCTCGTGAAGGGTCGGGGCCCAGAGCCTCGAAGAGCGGGGCGAGTGCCGCCAGCAACCTGCCGCGCAGGACCTGCGCCTCCGCAGAGAACGCACGCTGGTGCTCAACGTAGGTGGCTTTGCCCTCTGCCGTCTCAATCCTGATGGGAGGGTAGCCCCAGTCGGCGAGGTCGTAGGGAGAGGCCTGCATGTCCATGGCCCGCACCCGCCACGAGAGTTCAAAGCAGTCCATCACCAGGTCGCTCGGCAACGCGGGGGAAAGCTTGTAGGCCCACTTGTACAGATCCATGTTCGCGTGCAGGCAGCCGGGCTGCTCCATGGTCCGCTGGTTCTCCCTGCTGGGCGAGAGTTCGTTCAGCGGCAGCGCATCCGGCGTGTAGAAGCGGAACGCGTCAAAATGCGAACAGCGGATCCGGTTGTCTTCGACCACTTGGTCAGTGCCGGCTCCACCCAGCCGCAGCTTCAGGTACTCGTGCCGCAGCTCAAACTTGTCCTGGCGGTACACCATGGCCCACTCGTGCAGGCCGAAGCAGCCGAACTGAGCAGGACGTGCGGCGGTGCCTGCCAGGATAACCTGGGCAAAAACCAGGGCGTCGCGGCGCGCGGCAACAAACGCCGTGCGGTCCACGGTGACCGCCGTGCTGCCGGGCGGGAGGCCACGCACGGCGAGTTCGCCGTCGTCGAGCGCGCGGTAGTACTTCCACGTGCTGCGTGGCCCCGCCTCCGCTCCGGAGAGAACAACGCCGTCACCCGGATGCCAGCGCAGCAGCTGGCCGGGCTTCTGCGTGTAATACGTGAAGAGGAAGTCCTCCACCGGGTGCTTCCGGCCGGCGGAGCGGCGCGCAAGGTAGGGGTCTGCGTAGCGGCGTACCCGTGCGGCATGGGCGGCTTCCCGCTCCCGCCAGTCGGCAGCTGCAAGCACGTGGGGTTGTACTTGCCTTTCGAGCGGTGCGCCGGGCGCGGCCCTAAACTGCCCCACTGGCAGACCCCAGGATGTCCTTGGCGGCGTTCCAGGCGCCGATTTCACAGCCGTTCCGCAGCATGAAAGTTGTCTCCACGGGCGTGCCGTCAACAGCTCCCGTGACCGTGGCTACCTGGGGGCCGCCGTACTGCTGCGTGCACGAGACATTCTTGCGGGGCGCGGGCTGGTTCAGGATGGCAGGATTCCCCTTCAATGCGGCACAGGCCTTGGCGGCACTCGGATGCTGGCTTTCGGCCACCGGGGCGCCACCCTTGCAGACGAGCGTGTAATTGACGGCGGTTCCGTCCTGGGAGGGCTTGACGCTGATGGCGAGTTCGGCATTCCCGGTTCCGGGTCCGGAAGGCAGCGGAGCGGGTGCGGGCGGGGCAGGGGCCGGCGCCGTCGTCTCGGCGTCAGGGGGAATGGTGCCGGGTTCAGACGCGCCGGGTTCCGGGCTTGCGGGACCCGAGGTCCCTGGCGTGGATCCCGGGGATGCGCTCGTGGCGCCGGGGGTGGCCGTGGGCTCCCCCGTTCCGGTATCCGGGGTGCAGGCAGCCAGGCCGCCCATCACTCCGAGGGCGAGCAGCACAGAAATGAATTGCTTGCGCATGCCGGGTCTCCTCAAGTTTTTCCCATTCTACCGTCGGCCCATCCGGCCGTCCGGAACGGGCCGGTAACGGTGTCCGGCAATCGCTAACGGAAGGGTATCGATTCTTGACGGCGTCCGCGGTATCTTTCTGACATTGACGGGTGCGCGGCTACAACCAAAGAGTGATGACGCCTATGGGGGGCGGAGCGTCCAGTTCGTGGGACCGAAGGTCTGCAGGTCCAAGAACCAAGGAAGGCATCTCCCCATGACCAGCCACCAAGAATCCTCCCGCCCCAAGCTCAGCAGGCGGCTGCCCGCCGTCTTGGCCGTCGGCCTCTCCCTGGTCATCGGCCAAGGGCTCGCCGCGCCCACGTCCGCCGCGCCCGGGCAGTCCCCCGGTCAGTCAGCGTTCGACGACGGCCGGTACATTGTGATGCTCAAGGACAAGCCGCTGGCCACGTACTCGGGTGGCGTGGCCGGCATTCCGGGCACGGCCGTTCCGAAGGGCCAGAAGCTCAACACTTCCGGGTCCAACTCCCGCAAATACGACGCCCACCTGAGGTTCAAGCAGCGGCAGGCGGCGGCGGCTAAGGGCGTGCGGATCGACCAGAGTTTCACCCTGGCTGTCAATGGCTTCAGTGCCGCGCTGTCGGCGGAACAGGCGAAGCAGCTGGCCGGTGACAGGAGTGTGCTGGCCGTGGTTCCGGATACGATGCGCAAGCCAGACTACTCCAGCACTGATTTTCTCGGCCTTCCCGGCCCGGACGGAGTCTGGAAGCAGCAGTTCGACGGCAGGGATGACGCAGGCAAGGGCGTCGTCGTCGGCGTCTTGGACACCGGCTATTCGCCGGAGAATCCGTTCTTCGCGGGTGAGACTGTACCGCCGCTGTCGGGGAGCCCGAAGATCGGCCGGCCCTACCACCTGCAGGGCAACGTGATCGCCATGCGCAAGGCCAACGGCGGCACCTTCGTAGGCGATTGTGTCGCCGGTGACGGGTTCGAGGGAACAGAGTGCAACAGCAAGGTCATCGGCGCCCGCTTCTACGACCAGGCCTACAAAGCGGCTGTTCCGCCCGAGCAGAGGTCCCCGCTTGAACTTTTCTCCCCCGTGGATGTCAACGGCCACGGCTCGCACACGGCCAGTACGGCAGCCGGAAACAGTGATGTGGCCCAGACGGCAGGCGGACGCGATTTCGGGATCAGTTCGGGCGTCGCGCCGGCGGCCAAGATTGCGGTGTACAAGGTCTGCTGGGAGGGCGCTACCCCTGCAACGACCGGATGCCTGGAATCGGACATCGTCAAGGCCATCCAGGACGCCATCCTGGACGGTGTGGACGTAATCAATTACTCCATTTCGGGCAACAACACCACAACGGTGGATGCCGTCTCCCTCGCCTTCCTCAACGCCGCCGCCGCGGGAATTTTCGTGTCGGCGTCGGGCGGCAATTCGGGCCCGGGTCCCAGCACAGTCAACCATGCCGGTCCCTGGCTCACCAGTGTTGCCGCTTCGACGTTCGACAGCTCACTCCGTGGAACCGTTGAACTCTCCGACGGGTCGAAGTTCTCCGGGGCCAGCGTGATGAGCGAAGAGGTGGCCTCGAAGCCGATCGTCCTGGCTGTCGCCGTCAAGGCCGCCGCCGCCGCCGATGCGGACGCGGCACTGTGCATTCCGAACACGCTCGATCCCGCTAAGACTGCGGGCAAAATCGTGGTGTGCGACCGCGGCCTCATCCCTCGGGTCGACAAGAGCGTTGAGGTGAAGCGCGCCGGGGGAGTGGGCATGGTGCTGGTCAACCTGGTTCCAGGCTCACTGGATGCCGACATGCACAGTGTTCCGACCGTCCACGTTGGTGATCCGAAGGTCAAGGACGTGGTCGCGGCGAATCCGGGACTGACCGCCAACCTCAAGGCGACCGACACCACGGGGGCGCCGCTTCCCGCCGTCCCGCAGATTGCCGAATTCTCCTCCCGCGGTCCGACGCTGGCATCCAACGGCGATCTCCTGAAGCCGGATGTCACGGCACCCGGCGTGGCCGTCCTGGCAGCCGTTTCGCCGATCGGATTCAAGGGCGAGGACTTCGGCTTCCTCTCCGGCACATCCATGGCCGCGCCGCACATTGCAGGATCCGGTGCGCTGCTGCTGGGCAAGAACCCGCAGTGGTCCCCGGCGGCCGTCAAGTCCGCCATCATGACCACCGCGTATGACCTCGTAGGAACGGACGGAGCGAAGGTCCACGACGTCTTTGCCCAGGGCGCCGGCCATGTGGATCCGTCCAGGTTCGCGTCCCCCGGCCTGGTCTACGATGCCGGGCTCGCTGATTGGTTCGGTTTCCTGCAGGGCCTCGGCATTGACCTGGGCGTGGTGCCGGTGGCCGCCAAGGACGTCAACGTGCCGTCCGTGGCCCTCGGCTCCCTGGCCGGCAGCCAGATGGTCACCCGCACTGTTACCGCCGTGAAGGCGGGAACTTACCGCGCCACCGTCGAGGTTCCGGGCGTGCAGGCAACAGTCAGCCCGGCGGAGCTGACTCTCCGCGAGGGGGAGAGCGCAACGTTCACGGTCACCTTCACCACCGCCGGAGCCCCGCTGGACGCCTACGCCACAGGTTCACTGACGTGGGCGTCGTCCAGCAACAGTGTGCGCTCGCCGGTGGCGGTGCGGCCCGTGGCCGCCCCGTAGCGGCGGCAGGTCCGGCGGGCCGGCCAGAAGGCAGGACGCCAGAACGACGCCGGCACTCACCACGGGTGGTGAGTGCCGGCGTCGTTCGTTCACCGGTGTTGCCGTGATCTGGCGGCCAGCACTGGAACCTAGGTCTGCGGGCCGGCGGTGGCGGCGATGAGATCCATCATGGTGCGGTGCAGCGCCTCCACCTGTTCCCGGGTAAGCCCGAGCTTGGCCATCATGGTGCCGGGGACCGAGGTTGCCTGTTGCCGCAACGCTGCTCCGGCCGGAGTGAGGGCGACAGCAAGGGCACGCTCATTGCCTTCGACGCGGCGCCTGGTAATCAGCCCGGCGGTTTCCAGCCGGCGGAGGAGCGGCGAGATGGTGGCCGGCTCCTGCGCGAGGGCCTCGCTGATGTCACGGACGGAGCGCGGGCTGGACTCCCAGAGGCACAGCATCACCAGGTATTGGGGGTGCGTCAGTCCCAGCCGTTCGAGGACCGGCTTGTAGGCGCCAACCACACTGCGGGAGGCAACGGTCAGCGCGAAGCACAACTGCCGTTCCAGCAGGAGGTCGTCGTCGGCGGCCTGCGTTCCTTCGCTCCGGGATGCGCGCATAGATGTCCCTTCAATAGTTAGTGCACTAATTATTAGTGTATCGTTGTTTCTGGCAGCAGTGTGGATATGGAGAAGTGGACACCGTGGCAAAAGAGAACGCAACACAAAGGTTCATGCGCGCAACCGGCAAGCTGAGGGCTATTTTCGGCCCCGCGAACCGAAGCTCCCTGGGGCACGAAATGACCGAGGAAAACCGCAAGCTGCTTGCCCAGCGAGAAGCCGAAACCCAGCAGTGGGAAACGGTCCGCCGCCCGGATGGCAGCACGTATGTGGTGCCCCGCAATCCCGACGATAAGTCCCTCCGCTAGGCCGCAGCGCGCCGGGGCCTTTTCCTCCTCCCCGGCGTAAAATAAGGGCACTGGCAGTAGCGAAGAGCAGATGCTCGCTACCTTCGATCAGGGAAGGGGGTGGTACTTGTGGCACATGTACTCACTGGTTTCATGAACCTGACCGACAGGCTCCGGTTCGTATTCGGCCCTGCGTCCGTGGGCGATTCCTCGGCGCCGGTGGTTCACCTGCATGACGACTTCGAGCACGCCTCGGAAGAAGATCTTTCGCAGTTTGAAGTCGAAACGGATTCCGAAGGCCATCACTACGCAATCCGCAAGAGCGACCTGAAGTACCTGGAGTAGGGAAACGGCTTTACCGCAGACACGAAAGCGGCCGCCCGCCTGGTTTTGCCAGGCGGGCGGCCGCTTCTGTGCGCCGTTCCCGATTCCTTAGCGGCCTGTGCCGCCGTAAACGGTGGCTTCTGCTTCGCTGTCGAGGTCGAAGGCCCTGTGGATGACACGCACGGCCTCGTCCAGGAGGTCTGCATGGGTCACCACGGAGATGCGGATCTCGGACGTGGAGATCATGTTGATGTTGATGCCGGCGTCGGAGAGCGCCTTGAAGAAGGTGGCCGAAACGCCAGGGTGGGAGCGCATGCCCGCGCCGATCAGGGAGAGTTTGCCGATCTGCTCGTTGTATTCAATGCTCTCGAAACCGATCTCTGCCTCGGCGGCGCGAAGGGCTGCCAGGGCGTCCGCGCCCTCGACAATCGGCAGGGTGAATGAGATGTCGGTCCGGCCGGTCCCGTGGGTAGAGACGTTCTGCACGATCATGTCGATGTTCGAGTGCGCGTCCGCGATCACCTGGAAGATGGCGGCGGCTTTTCCGGGGATGTCCGGAACCCCCACCACGGTGACCTTGGCTTCGGAACGGTCGTGTGCAACACCGGAGATGATTGGCTGCTCCAAGGCAACTCCCTCTTGAGTCTTGATCTTGTCGTCGGCACCGGGCATGACCCACGTGCCTTCGTGCTGGCTGAATGAAGAACGGACGTGCAGGGGCACTCCGAAGCGGCGGGCGTATTCGACGCAGCGCAGGTGGAGGATCTTGGCTCCGGACGCGGCCAGTTCCAGCATTTCTTCGCTGGAAATGCGGTCGATCTTCTGGGCCGACGGCACCACGCGCGGATCGGCCGTGTAGATGCCGTCCACGTCCGTGTAGATCTCGCAGACGTCGGCGTCCAGGGCTGCGGCGAGGGCAACGGCCGTGGTGTCTGAGCCGCCCCGGCCCAGGGTGGTGATTTCGTTGGTGCTCCGGCTCATGCCCTGGAAGCCGGCAACGATGGCAATATGCCCCTTGTCGAGGGCCGTCCGGATACGGTGCGGATCCACGTCGATGATTCGTGCCTTGCCGTGGATGCCGTCCGTGATCATGCCGGCCTGGGAGCCGGTGAAGGACTGGGCGGAAGCGCCGAACTTGTTGATGGCCATGGCGAGCAGGGCCATGGAGATGCGTTCGCCGGCGGAAAGGAGCATGTCCATCTCCCGCGCCGGAGCCGAATCGGTGACCTGTGCGGCGAGGTCCAGCAGTTCGTCCGTTGTGTCGCCCATTGCGGAAACCACAACAACAACCTCGTTGCCGGCCTTCTGCGCGTCGACAACGCGCTTGGCAACGCGTTTGATGCCGTCAGCGTCGGCTACCGATGAACCGCCGAACTTCTGCACAATGAGCTGGGCGGTTGATGCCGGGTTGACGGTCAGCTCCTGCGGCTGCGGTTCGGTCTTCACATCGGTACTGGGCATACTCATGCGTGCACCCTCACTGGATCAAATCGGAGTTCTGGAGGCCAGGCGGCCTTGCGGCACGACGGCGTAACTGATGTTGACAGTTTATCGCCGCCCAACGCCGGCCGTTGAATTGTGACCGTTTCCGGCCTTGGATGGGCTTCCTGCGGGGCGGTGGCCCCTCAGCTGAGGGCGTTGCGCCGGCCCTCGAAGGCGCGGCCGAGCGTGACCTCATCGGCGTACTCCAGGTCACCGCCGACGGGAAGCCCGGAGGCCAGCCGGGTCACCGTGATGCCGATGGACTTGAGCATCCGGGCCAGGTAGGTCGCCGTCGCCTCACCCTCAAGGTTGGGGTCGGTGGCAATGATGATCTCCTGAATGGCGCCGTCATTGAGGCGGGTCAGGAGTTCACGGATCCGCAGCTGTTCCGGGCCGACGCCGGCGATCGGATTTATGGCCCCGCCGAGCACGTGGTACCTGCCGCGGAACGAGCGCGTCCGTTCCACTGCGAGGACGTCCTTGGACTCCTCCACCACACAGATGACGGACGGATCCCGGCGGGGATCCCGGCAGATGTTGCAGAGCTCCTGCTCCGTCACATTGCCGCAGACGGTGCAAAACTTCACCCGTTCCTTGACGGTGGTGATGGCCTCCACGAGGCGCTTCATGTCCTGCGGGTCGGCCTCCAGGATGTGGAAGGCCAGCCGCTGAGCCGACTTCGGCCCGACGCCGGGCAGGCGCCCGAGCTCGTCGATCAGCTCTTGAACTGCACCCTCGTACACAATGTCCTCGATTACCTGGTTGGATGATTGCCGGCCGTGACTGGCTGGTTTTCGCGGGGCCGGAACGCCGTGCCTGCCGGAGCTATGCGTGCCGCAACAATAGGTGCCGATGCACGGAATGCCCGCGGGGTTGCATGACGCTAGTAGCGGGGCAGCAGCGGGCTTCCGTCCAGCGACCGTTCCTCGATCAGCTTTCCGCCCAGAATACGCTCAACCGCGGCCCGGCCAAACACGCCCGATTCCTCGATGGTTTCGTCATCCGCGCTCGGGATGTCCTGTGGGTAGGACGCCGCGGACTCCGGCTGGCGGGCCGGTGCCTTGGCCCGCCCTGCTTCAGCCTCCGGGCTGTTCGACAGCCGCTGGTACAGGCTCAGCTTGCCGTTGCCGGCCGGCGGAGCCGCCACTGCCGCCGTGCCCTGTACTGCCGTGCCCTGAACGGCGGAAGGTGCCCCCGCCGGTGCTGTCCCCAGCGCGGTAACCCGGGTTGGCGCCAGGTGGGGCTGCGCCGACGTCACCGCACCAGGGGCGAACCCGGCTGCGCCGGATCCCGTCGCCGGCGCGGAGGCCATCGCATAAGCCGGGGCGAACTCGGCGGTGTCCGGCTCGGGGTCCGGCGCCGTGGGGTGCGCGGAGGGCGGAACCTGGGCCGTTGCCGGTTCATACCGGGGAGCTGCCGGCGCCGGCGGTTCCTGCCCGGTGTGGTCGTCGGGCCGGCTCATGTATTTGCCCACGTTCGTTTCCGAGCCGAGGGCCCACACTCCGGGTGCCTGTTCGACGGCGCGCGACCAGGGGTCGCCTGAACTGTCCCCGGACGGACGGGCTGGCACGCTGGCCGGGACGGAGGCCCGGGCCGGGCGGGAAGCGTCGGCCGGGGAAGGCGCGCTGCGTGGCTCATGCGGGGCTGGGGGCTCCCAGTCCACAGGGGGTTCTTCGTCCAGCGGCGGCGCATCTTCGTCGAGCGGCGGACCCCAGTCGTCATCGGGGTAGGAGTACGAACCGCCCCGCTCGGCATCGGCCGGTTGCCCGGTATTCGCCGGCTGTTCCGAATTCGCGGCCTGCGGAGGATTTGCCGGCTGCGCGGGAGCAAGGGACTGAACCGGATCGGCGGACTGCACAGGATCGGCGGACCGCGCGGAAGCAGCGGGCCGGAGAGGAGCGGCCACCGAAGGAGCTGGTGCCGGCTCCTTTGGTGCCACTTCCCGTCCGGCGTCGGGCACAGCAGGGGTTAGTCCCCAGTCCGCGTCCGTCGTGGTAGCCGGTATGTCCCGGCTAGTAGGACCTTTTGGGTTTGGGTCAGAGCTCGCTGCGCTGTTGGATCCGCCTGCCGTTGCGGTGATCTGGCAGTCGATGCCTATGGTCTTGTGGATGGCCTGCCGCAGGTTCTCGGAATGGTCGGCCCGCCCGAATGCGCCCGCCAGCCCGGAGGTCGTGAAGACAAGCGTCAGGACCTGGCCATCGAACTGGCCGACCTGGGCGTTCGGCTCCACAAGGGCCCACGTGCTGCGCTTGATCTTGGTGAGGGTCTGCAGGATCTCCGGCCACGCACGGCGAAGCACCTCGACGTTGGCACCGCCACCCGTGGGTGCCGCAGCGGCGGGGCCCGGGGCTCCGGCCGGCGCACCGGCGGGTGCTTGCCGGACCTCAGGGGCGGGCG
>NZ_JBDGML010000111.1:0-11842 GCF_057655195.1 Arthrobacter sp. Soil_N43 | reverse complement strand
CGTGTCCTCGGCCGTGCCGTCCGCATCCGTGAACACCACAGCGGCAGGGATCACCTCATACGGGGTCGCCTTGAACGTCGCCGACCACTCCGAGACTGCCCCGGACTTCAGGACATAATCAGTCTTCGCTTTAGCGGTCACCCTCACAGCGCCGGCTCCCGGATAAGTCCCGGCCGCAACAACCGTCTCCCCCACCAGGTACTCCACACCCTCAGCGGCGGGAATCACGTACGTGTCCTCGGCCGTGCCGTCCGCATCCGTGAAAACCACGTCAGCCGGCTCCACCTCGTAGGGCGTTGCCTTGAACGTGGCCGTCCACTCCGAAACTGCCCCGGCCTTGACAACGTAATCAGTCTTCGCTTTGGCAGTCACCGTCACAGAGCCGGCGCCCGGATAGGTCCCGGCATCCCTGACCTTGTCACCCACCAGGTACTCCACACCATCAACGGCGGGAATTACATACGTGTCCTCGGAGGTGCCATCCTTATCCGTGAACACCACAGCGGCAGGGATCACTTCATACGGGGTCGCCTTGAACGTCGCCGTCCACTCCGAGACTGCCCCGGCCTTGAGGACATAATCAGTCTTCGCTTTAGCGGTCACGGTCACAGCACCGGCTCCCGGATAAGTACCGGCCGGAACAACCGTCTCCCCCACCAGGTACTCGACACCCGCAACGGCGGGGATCACGTACGTGTCCTCGGCAGTGCCGTCCTCGTCCGTGAACACCACGGCCGCAGGGACCACCTCGTAGGGCGTTGCCTTGAACGTTGCCGTCCACTCCGAGACTGCCCCGGCCTTCAGGACATAGTCAGGCTTCGCTTTGGCAGTCACCGTCACAGCGCCGATGCCCGGATGGGTCCCGGCCTCAACGACCTTGTCACCCAGCAGGTACTCCACGCCGTCGGTCGCAGGGATGACGTACGTATCCTCGGCAGTGCCGTCCTCGTCCGTGAACACCACGGCAGCAGGGACCACCTCGTAGGGCGTTGCCTTGAATGTTGCCGTCCACTCCGAAACTGCCCCGGCCTTCAGGACGTAATCAGCCTTCGCCCTGGCGGTCACAGCCACCTCGCCCGTGCCCGGATAAGTACCGGCCGGAACAACCGTCTCCCCCACCAGATACTCCACGCCGTCGGTCGCAGGGATGACGTACGTATCCTCCGCGGTGCCGTCCTCGTCCGTGAACACCACGGCGGCAGGGACCACCTCAAACGGGGTCGCCTTGAACTTGAAGGTCCACGAGGCGGCGGCGCCGTCCGCCAGCACGAAGTCGCGCTGCGCCTTCGCCGTTACAGTGACCTCGCCCGTGCCCGGGTAAGTGCCTGCGGGCACCACGGTGCTGCCTACGAGGTAGTCAACGCCCTCGAGGAATGGAATCGTATACACATCGTCCGCGGTGCCATCCTTGTCCGCAAACACTACAGCCGCCGGCGAAACAGTAGTCGTGGTGACGATCTTGACGCTTCCCAGGCTCTGGAATCCGGAGAATCGGTTTCCCACCGTGTCAGTTAAAGGGTAAAGAGTGACGTTCCAAGTGCCTGTGGCAGATCCTGGAGGAATGGTCATCGAGCGCTGCCAAGAACCATCGGTCGCCGTGCCCGAGACCAACGTCATTGACCCGAATCCGTGGCTCTGGCCAGTGGCGTCATGGCCCAACGAAACGACAGGCGGTTGGGCACCCGTTTCATCAGTCAGCGCGAGGGTGACCGTGATTTCGGCCGGTCCGTCATCCAAGTTATGCGACAGCGGAGACACGGATGAACTTACTTTAACTGGACCAGACGTGTCGGACGGCGACCCGGTGATGGACACAGTCCCCAACGATTGAAAACCTGAATTGCGGTTGCCTAGGGTGTCCTCCAGCGGGTAAAGAGTTACGTTCCACGTGCCGGTGGCGGATCCTTGCGGAATCGTCATCGAGCGCTGCCACGTACCGTCCTTTGAGGACCCGGAGACCAACGTCATTGCGCCAAAACCCTGGCTCTGCCCGGTACTATCGTGGCCCAGGGTCACATATGGAGCCTGCACCCCCGTTTGGTCTATCAGCCGTACGCTGACCGTCACTGACGCTGGCCCGTGGTCCAGGTTGTAAGACGCTGGCGTGATCGAAGAACCCGCAAGCGTTGGTCCCGCCGTGTCCGAAGGGGTCCCGGTGAAGTTGATCGTGTCCAAGGTGTGGAACCCTGATGACTGGTTCCCGAGGCTGTCCTCCAAGGGGTACAACGTAGCGTTCCACGGTCCGGTAGCTGCGCCCTTCGGAATGGTTATCGTGCGCTTCCACGTGCCAAGCTTTGAGGTGCCCGAGACCAGCGTCATGGCGCCAAAACCGTGGCTCTGTCCCGTTGCTTCATGGCTTAAGACCACATGTGGTACGGTCACACCGCTCTGGTCCGAAAGTCGAAGCGTTATTGTGATCGTGGCAGGACCTTCATCGAGGTCGTGCGCGGGGGGTGAAACGGAAGAACTCGCGATCACAGGGCCATCGATATCGGGACCGGCCACGCTTATCACTCCGGCAGCCACATCAAGAGCCGCATTGGCGTTGACTAGTCCGGCCCCACAACCTTCCGGGCATGGGACTGGCAGGGGTCGAGATGTAGCCTTGAGCCGCGACTCAATGCTCGATGGGGTGATCATCCGACCAAATTGCCCAACCAGCAAGGCGGCGACTCCGGCCACGTGGGGCGCGGCCATCGATGTTCCTTGGGAATACGAGTACCCCTCAACACCAGGACTTGAATCTCCGCTGTTAATCGTGGACAGGACTCCGTCCGCCACCGATCGCGACATGTCACCACCGGGCGCAGTCACGTCAACAACTGAACCGTAGTTGGAGTAGGGCGCCCGGCCCCCGCCTCTGCCATTTGCGGCCACGGCAATAACATTTTGACAATTGGCCGGAGCGGACTCGTATGCCGGGCGGCCGTCGTTCCCTGCGGCGACGACAACGACTGAGCCCCTACCTTGTGCAATGTCTACGGCTGCTTGAAAGGTGTGCGAGCAGGTGCTTCGCCCACCCAGGCTCAGATTTATCGCTGCCGCCGGATTTAGGTTATCCGGCACCCCGGCTACAGCTCCACCTGCGGACCAGACGATAGCGTCCGCAATATCGGAAGTGTACCCACCGCAAGCTCCCAAGGCTCGAACCGGCAAGACTCTCGCATTCGGAGCTACGCCGGCGACACCTTTGCGATTGCCCGCAACGGCCGCCACCGTACCGGCAACATGCGTACCGTGCCAACTGGAGGTGCCTCCTCCATCGCCCGAACCGCATTGCCCAGCCGCAGTCCAGTCACCCTCATCCTGAGGGTCGGCATCCCGGCCGTCGCCATCGCGCGAAATTGCTGGAGCCGAAATCATGTCATAACCCGGGAGAACGTTGGCATCGAGGTCACTGTGCCGCGTGATACCGGTGTCAATTACGGCAACGATCGCACCGTCACCGCGACTGACATCCCATGCTCCGGGTACGTGCATTCCCACATTTTCATCCCACAGATCCCATTGAGAAGAAAAGTGAATATCGTCAGGGTTGGCAGCCGTAGGGCGCATGAGGCGGTCAGCCTCGACGTACTCTATGGCAGGGTCAGACTGCATCGTCTGGACCAGCCTAGACATTTCGGCGTCATTGAGATTTCGTTCGGACTTGACCACGCGCGCCCCGGCAGGAGTGGCCCGCACATCCTTGAGCCCGATGCCCGCCCTAGAGCCCGCGGCGGCATACGATCGTCCCCGCTCGACAGCACTCGTTCGCGCCTGCTCTTTGAATTTGACGATGATCTGGTCCGTCGGCGCGCTCACGGCCGCAGATGACATCAGGACGGCCGGCAATGCCAGGTCGTCCGCCACTGACGGAGGAGCGATTAGGCTCCCACCAACCAAAGCGGCAGCGGCTGCCAGAATTACATGTGAGAAAAACCGTGCTCGCGGCAGGTTAGCCAATCGGCCCGTCCTATTGGTCGTGCGTCGACCAAGACGGGCCTAAACGCGGATGGAGGTCGCGTCCCCCGCGTCCAGAATGAATTGTAGCCACAACTTCAACCTTCAAGCACCAGGCGCGAAGGAGGCCCCCGCAACCCGTCCACTTTCGGCCGCAGCAACAGCCTTGTACGCCCCGTTTCCGGCTGTTTCTACGCGCCGCCGGTCACTCTGTACAAGAAGCCGCGGAGACCGCCCTTGGGTCGGGCTTCTGCTTCCGGAACGGACGACGGCAGTGCCCATGCAAGGGGCGCCTATGCCGCTCGTAACAGGGTGGATATAAGCAACTGCTGTCGCAAGCCGCTGCATGGTGCCTCGCCGCGCCGCGACACGCCCGGTTCTCTTCCCCCGGAGCCCGTCATGCCCCACACTATGGTCAGGAGTCGTTCCCATCGCGGAAGGCAGGTCAACCATGGTCCCTCTCATCTCCCTTGCAGCTCTCATCGGCCCTCAGGAGCACAGGCCCGGAGCAAGCGTCCCCCGGCCCGTGGAGTCCGCGGATCTGATGGAACTGACGGACCTGTATCTCCGGTCGTACCATCCCGAAGCGGACCGCCTGGAGGCCGAAAAGGCAGCCAGCAGGATCAGCAGGATCTTCGCCGGGGCACACGGAACCCCCATCCCCCAGGCGTCCCTGGCGATAGTCAATGCGGTCGGTCAGATCACCGCGGCCATCCTGGTCACGGACCGCCATGTCGGCAGCGCCAACCCGGGAACGCCCTACATCGCGGAGCTTTTCACCCATCCTGACCACCGCAGGCAGGGCCTCGCCGAAGACCTCCTGCGCCGTGCCATGGATGTCCTGCACACGCTGGGACACAGGACCGTTGCCGTTACGGTGCACAGCAGCAACGCCCCTGCCATGGCCCTGTACCTGTCCAGGGATTTCCGCCGGCTCACGCGGCGGGGCGGGGACGACTGACCGGAGATCCGAGGACCTGCCGGCGGTTCACCACCGCCGCACAGTCATTCGGGGCCGCCGCCTGTTCCACTTTCACGGGACAGGGGAAGGTCCATGAACTCGTACAGCTCACGCCAGGCGTTATCCAGCCGCAGTTCGGCGAGGACGAGTTCCTCTTTGCCCTGATTGCCTCCGGCTTGGGCGCCCTCCCGCAGCGCCACGACTTCGTGGTAAAGCGCATCAACGCCATTTAACAGCCTCTTGAATTCATCGTCAGCCATGGCAAGAGACTAGCCGACTGTCAGCTCCATAGACACGGTTAAATCGCTACCGCTACCCGTCCACGATCGCGGCGGCAGTCACTGTAGAACCGCCGTGTCTCCGGCTCTGCGCATCCAGGGTGACCAGGTCCCGGTCTGCCCCCACCTTCGCGCGGCATGGCCATGAGCTCGCGGCGTACACCGGAGACTTGCGCCTCGAAAGCGTCCTTGCCCACGCGCGAGGATACGTCGTCGTTGTCCGTGATGATGCCGGCGCCGCAGCCCGTCAGCACGAGCGAGCAATAGCTGGCGATGACCTTTCATTGGCAGAAGCTCTCGGGCAGTGATCCTGTGCACCATGAGCCCGGCTCTGGCTCGGCCGGTATGACCTATCTGGAAACGGCAAGTAGGCCTGAACAGGTCCCCAAGGCTTCTTCTCGCGTAGTCAGAAAAGCTAACGCCGAATAACTGAGTACCCACGGCTTTCGACAAAGTGATCTCTACCAGTGAAGACGCGTAGGCTCCACGGTGGTTTCTCAAATCCCAAGGAAATAGCTTCTAGAGACGAAGATTTATGAGTTTTGGAGGCTCAGAATGTTGACTCCTGGAGCAGTCCACAGAATTCAGCGGAGCGCTGGCCAGGCCTATTCGCGCGGCGCCACCGCACTGCGCATGTCCGTTAGGTGGTGGCGCAGCCATGGGTGAGGATGGCGGAAATAGGGATCATGCGACATCGCGATCCGACACCGGCATAAAACGACGCGGGCTACTCAGATTCGGGACCTTATTAAGTGCGTTCACTGGTGCTTCCGCAATTTCCGCTATTCGTGCCAGCAGCGCGCACGCCGCCCCGGGCGACAAAACTGCACCTACCGCATACATTCCCACGTTCGAAAAGGGCGCCCCGCTAGGTGTGGCAACACTGGACTTGCAATCAAAGATCCCGTTTGTCCTACTCCCGGACCTTTCGGCCACCTTTGCCGGGAAGGACGCGACCGTCGGGGCTCTGGCGCTCCGCGCCCCCATCGTCCGTAGGGGCACGCTCGCCACGCGCCCGGCAGCCCCCGCCGCAGGTACGGAATGGATTCAGACCGACGCGGCGGGCGGAAACCTCCCCGGCACGCGGACGTATTTCGACGGCGGGGAATGGTCCGCGCAGACACCTGGCCAGATCGCTGGGGTAGGGTGCCAATCCAACAATTGGTTCACGAGCATGCCTGATCCAAACCCGTCCATCGCCACCATTGCCGTGACGCCGCACCCCGGCGGTGCCGGTGGCCTGATGCTCCAGCTCTTCCGACTCCGAAAGGACATCACAGTGGCATCCCTCGCACTCCGCAAAGGTGGCGGGACCGCGAACTACACACAAGCCCTGTATCGGCTGGACGGCACGACCCTGACACGCGTGGCCACTACCGGGGACCTGGCCAATCCCAACGTGGACAACAACATCAGGCGCGACCCGCTGCTTGCCCCTATTACGCTGACCGCTGGCACGACATACTACTACGCAGTGACCATCGGTACCGGAATTTTCCAGTATTACACCCGAAGCCAGGGGTCCATCCACTCGTTCACGATGATAGGCGCAGCCTTCGGGGACGCCACCGGCCTCTACCGGGCTGGGGCATTCCACCCCGCCCCGGCAAGCGTCGATATCACAGCCGGGACATGGTCTTACCTACAGAGCTCCCCCCTGCATTTCGGGCTGGCAAGCGTATGATCGCGATTGGCGTCCACGCACTCATGCACCTGCGCACACCCGCCGACCGTCCCGGTACTGCCGCCCGCATCGTGTCGGGGATTGGCCGGGCCGCCTACTCGCGGGAAGAATTTGTCTGGTCCACCATCCAGCCGGCTTCCCGCACCGCGTGGAGCTGGTCCGGGATTGACGCCTGGGTTAAGGACTGCGCAAGTGCCGGGCTGCGAATCTTCGGTATCCTCTGCAAACCGCCGCCGTGGGCAGTGGGAGGCGCGAACACAGACCAGTCGTGGCCGCGGCCACCGGCCACCGGCCAGGCAATTGCGGACTATGCCGCCTACTGCGGACAGGTTGCCGCACGATACGGGCCAGGGGGCACGTACTGGGCTGCTAACCCGTCAGTGAATTACTTGCCGGTGACCGAATTTGAAATCTGGAATGAACCCTATATGTTCGCCCCTTGGAAGGACTCGACTGGCGGGCAGTTGCCGGGCGACACGGACCTGTACGCCCGTATCGTGCTGGCCGCCGCAGCGGCGATCCATTCGGTCCCCGGCTGCAAGGTGTTCGCTGCGCTGGACACCGGCACGAACAACGCAGCCGTCGCCCCTGCCCCCTACGCTGGACCTTTCCTCGCCTACCCTGAGATTATCAACGCGATCGATGGGCTGTCAGTTCACCCCTACTCCGACCGCTGGTATCCGGCCGGGTATGATCCAAGCGGCACGCCACGGGCTGCCCCGGACGTCGAGTGGCGACGCAACTACTACTACACAGCGAAGCTGACGGACTTCCGTGCCCTACTGGCAGCCGCCGGAAGACCTGACCTGCCGGTCTGGATCACCGAAATCGGATACCCCACTCACACCGCCGGGACCGGCACACTACTCGGCACCACGCAGGCGCAGGCGGAACAACAGCAGGCCGCGCGGATTCATGCCCTGTTTGCCTACCTCCGCCGGAACTACGGCCTCGTCCAAGGACTGATCTTCTACACCTGGCAGACAATGCCGTGGCAGGCCGACATTCCCGGTTCGCCGAACTTCAATGCCGAGAACCCGGAGCACTTCTTCGGGCTGGTGCACAATGACGGCGTCGGCGGCTATGGGGATGGGACAACCTGCACGGTCAAGCCGGGTTGGACGGCATTCTGTGCTGAAGCTGCCAGGGGCATATGAGACCGGATATTTCCATAAAGGGGACTTTCAACGTTGAACTCGCATCTGGCGCTATCCAATTTTACCTGTTCAACCTGCCCGCTGACGTCCAGGATTCGATCACGTTCCCGGAAGGCTTACCGGTACCCATCCACGATCGCCGCAGCGATCTCCTTGTACGCCCGCCGGGTCTCCGGCTTCAGCACATCCAGGGTCACCAAGTCCCCGTCAGCCACTCCCCTGTCGTGCGGCACGGCGATGAGCTCGCGGCACATCCCGGCCAGGTGCTCCTCGATGGCGTCCTTGTCCACGCGGGACGAGACCTCGTCCTTGTCCGTGATCACGACGATCGCGTTGCGGGCCAGGTCCTCGTAGCCGTGGCTGGCGAGCCACTGCAGGGTGCTGCGGGCGCGCTTGGCACCGCTGACCGCATAGCCGGCGGCAATGATCAGGTTGTCCGCCGACTGCAGGATCCCGCTCATCGCATTGTGCGTCACACCGGTGCCGCAGTCGGTCAGCGCCACCGAGTAGTAGCTGGCGATGACCTTGCGGATCCGCAGGTACTCTTCCGCGGTGAGGGAGTCGGAGACCTCTGGGTCCTGCTCGCCGGCGATGAGATGCAGACGGCCGGAGTGGTGCATGTAGCGGGACAGCCCGGTGAGCGAATCGATGGAGTCGATGTTCTTGAGCAAGTCGGTGATCGTGCGCGGCGTGGTCTGCTGGTAGATGCCCTCGCCCAGGGCGCGTTCCACGAGGTCGCCGGAGTCCGGGTTCGCGTCGATGGCGCACGGCGGGTCGCCTCGGAATTCGGCGAGTGTGAGGCCCACGCCCACCGTTGTTGAGGTCTTGCCGATGCCGCCCTTGAGGCTGAGCACGGCGGTGTTGAAGCTGCCTTGAAGCTGGCGGGAGATGCGCCGGGCCAGCTCGTCCTCCTCACGCTCCTGCGCGCTCGGGCCCATGTTCCAGGAGCCACCGGTCACCCGGTACAGGAAGCCGCGGAAGCCGCGTTTGGGGCGGGGCTTCTGCTCGCGGACGAACGACGTCGGCAGTGCGGTGGCATCCGCCGTTGGCAGTTCCGGTTCGGGGGCAGATTCCGAGACAGACGACGCAGGTGCTGCTGCCGGCCTGCGGGCAGGCGCGGGCGGGGCGTCGGTCAGACCGTCCGCGGCAGCGGCCGCTTCGGCCCAGGAGGAGCTTCGGACCGGGAGTACGGGGACGGAACTGGTGTTGGGTGTCACAGTGTCAAAGGATCCTGTCCAGTCGTCGGAGTCGCTGCCGTCACGGCGGCGGGCACGGCGGCGTCGCAACCCGGGCTGCTCCGTGTCGGTGTCTGCTTCGGCTATCTGGTTATCCGCCGGTTTGGGCATGTTCGGTCCCCCAGGGCTCACAGCAATGTCCCGCTGCTTCTCGATTGGATAGGTTCAAACAGCAATTCTAGGTGCTGACGGACTCACCCCTGTCATCAGCCTCGAAGAAGGGCCGCCGCCACGACGGCGACCGTGAGGACCAGGAGTATCCCGAGGATTACGTAGCTCCACCACTTGGGGCGGCTGCGGTGGGGGTTGATGTCGATGTATGGCACGCCTACTTCACCCGCGCGGGGACGGAGCGCGGCACGGCGGGAGCCCCACGGCGCTTCACGCGCAGCAGCACGTAGAGGCCCGCAAATGGGATCAGGAGGCTGCCCAACAGGGCGCAGAGGGCAAAGATGAAGTCGGGAAGTGCCACGGTAAACCTCCGGGACGGTGAGACCTTCGACGCAACCGCATTGGGCTTTTGGCAACGGCGACAGTAGCTGACAATGAGATCCCCCATAGATCTGGGGTCAGACTACTTAGCAGTCACAGTGGCTGTCCAACCGAACACGCATTCGACAAAGAATTGTCACAGCGTCATCATGGCGCGACTGCGCCCCCGGGGGTCTACCTTTGGAGCGCCAGCACTACCACCAATGCCGTACCAAGCGCCAGAATTGCCAGTCCCACGTAGGCCAGCACCCGAAGCTGGCGGCGGCGGATCTCCCGCCGCGTGTCTCTGCCGTGTCGGTTGCCCCCATAAGCACTCATGCGGGGCACGCTAGCGGCACAAGCTCAAGAAAAGCTCAAGTCACACCCATTGTGACGCAGGTATGGCCCGCTAGTCAGATATTTTCGTTCACACTCGGCAAGTCGGCGGCGGGATGGACACGCGCAGCACGCCGTCCCTTCAGCCGGCCGAAGGACTGCAGGTGCGGTATTCCGCTGTGCCGTCCCGGGAGCGGGGCCAACGGCGCCACGGGCTGCCCGGAAACGGGAGCGTCCGAGCTCCGCTCCTGACGAGGCATGTCCTGCTGGTCGAGCCAGGACCGCTGGGGCATGGGGTCGTCGGCGATGATGTTCCGCTCGATAAACTGGCGGATCGAGTCGCGGATTCCGGTCTTCATGCACTCAAGCTAGAGTGAGTGCTTCCCGAACCCAAGAGTAGCCGGTACCTGTTTTTCAGACGCAGTCTCTACGGTGTACGCAGCCTCAGTGCTGTGGCCGCGTCTCCTGCAGGCGCTTGATGAACCAACGCGACTGTTCCGGACCATAGGGCAAGACCGGAATAGCCTTGGTGGCGTCGGACGGTGTGTCCCGGATGGACTGGCGCGCCTGCCGGACGGCGGTGGACATCGTGTCCGCCATGGTCTTGACGAAGCGGTCGCTGCACGGCTCGCCGTGGCCAGGGATGAGGAATTCGTAGCGGTGTCGCAGTGCGGAGAGGTGGCGCAGGGCGTCGGCCCATTCCTCCGGAAATGCGTCCTCAAAGGAAGGGTGCGCCCCCTGCTCCACCAGGTCGCCGGCATACAGCGTGGTGGTGGTGCCCACCAGCAGGTCCCCGTCGGTGTGCCCGCGGCCAAGGTAGATCAGCGTGGCCGTCTGTCCACCCAGATCTACGAGCACAGGCTGGTCCCGCACCAGTGCATTGGGCACCACCAGTTCTACGTTCAAGCCTTCACCGGCGGCCATTTCCGGCTCCAGATCCGCAACGGCGGCCCGCTGGGCATCACCATTCTCGCCGATTTCCTCGGCGCAGTTTTCGTGGGCCCAGAACTCAGAGGCACCGTCCTCCGCGAACACGGCGTTGCCAAAGAAGTGGTCGTAGTGCGCATGCGTGTTCACGACGACCAGGGGCAGCTGGGTCTTTTCCCGCACAGCGTCCAGGATCTCGCGCCCTTGCCGCGGCCCACATCCGGTATCGATAACCATGGCCCGTTCCGTGCCGATGATCAGGCCAGTGTTAAGCTTTGAACCTTCCGTCGTCAGCACATAGTTGTCCGTGCCGACCTCGAGCCATCGTGACATTCGTTCTCCGTACTTCTTGGGAGCATCTGCGGTCTTCAGGCCTCGATTCTACCCACGCGGGATCCCCAACTTCTCCGTATGCCATGGCCTCAGTCAGGAGAAGATCACCCCAGGTTCTTTTCGTATCTCATTGCAAACAGCCGGAAATACTCGGGCATTCATGGAGCGGCGGAGGAGAGTTGACCAATCGAAGTAATTGCATGTGTGTATTATTCCGCTGTGGCTACTAAACAACATGTGAACCATTGCGACGAATGCGGAAAGCAAACAAACCATGTAACTTCCTATCAGAAAGAAGGCCCCGCACTTGTGGCCATCGTTAAGTGCACCGAGCACCGAGACGTGATCGATTGACATTTGGACGCTCTGGTTGCGCCTAAGATAAATCCCGTGACTAGCAACCAGACCAATATTTTTGACCTTTCAGCCTCGTTCAAGGCGTATGACGTCCGCGGCATCGTGGGCGACTCCATCACGGCTGAAATAGTCGAAGCAGTGGGGGCCGCCTTCGTCGACGT
>NZ_JBDGML010000110.1:0-14844 GCF_057655195.1 Arthrobacter sp. Soil_N43 | reverse complement strand
GGTAGTGGTCCGTGAGGATGATCGCGCCGTCGGCGCCGACAGCCTTGGAATGGGCATCGGACGTGACAGGAGCGCCGGACTGTGTCGTGGACACGGCAGGCGCAGAGATGTTCGAAGTCATCTTTCTCCTAATTTGTTGATGTTGTTGTTTCGGTGGGGAGCTTTCGCGTGCGGCGTGACATCGGCTCGTCCGCGCCAACCCATTCAACCGATCCGTCGCTAAAGAGCTGTTCCTTCCAGATCGGCACGCCGGCCTTGATGCGGTCCACCAGCTCGGAGCAGATGGTGAACGCCTGACGACGGTGGGCGGCGGATACGGCGCAGACCAGGGCCACGTCGCCGACCTCAAGGGTGCCGGTGCGGTGGGCAGCCCAAATGCGGACGGGGTAGCCGGTCTCCGCCGAGTATTCGTCGAGGAGGGTGGCCACAACCTCCAGCATGGCCTTCGATGCAGTGGGATGCGCCGTGTAACTCAGGCGCTCGACAGCCTTACCCTCGTCATGGTTGCGGACAACCCCTCGGAAGCTGACAACGGCGCCCGCCTCGGGACCTTCGACCGCGGTAAGGGCATCGTCCTCTGAGATGGGATCTTCGGTGAGGACGGCCCCGATTACTTCAATATCAGCCACTGGTTTCCTTTCAGTTGTTCAGCGGCGGTGCCAGCCGTTCTTCGCCTACGTACACGTTGAGGCTCTTGCCCCGGCTGAAACCCACAAGGGTGATGCCAGTCTCGGCGGCGAGGTCCGCCGCCAGGCTTGAGGGTGCGCTGACCGCCGCCAACACCGGGATGCCGGCAAGGGCAGCCTTCTGAACGAGTTCAAAGGACGCCCTGCCAGAGACCTGCAGGACCGTTCCGCGCAAGGGCAGACGGCCTTCTCGCAGCGCCCACCCGATCACCTTGTCCACCGCGTTGTGGCGGCCCACGTCCTCACGGAGGCACAGCAGCTCGGCCTCACCGCCGTCGGTGATTCTGAACAGCCCTGCCGCGTGGACGCCCCCGGTTTTGTCGAACAGCGCCTGGGCTTCGCGCAACTGTTCCGGGAGCCGCGCCAGTACGTCGACCGGGACCCGCAGCTGGTCTTCCTCGAGGCCGAAGGTGAGGGTCTTGCGCACGGCCTCGATGGACGTGCTGCCACAGATTCCGCAGGAGCTGGAGGTGTAAACGTGCCGGCCGGTATCCGGCAGCGCCAGACCGGGACGGAACTGGGCTTCAACGACGTTGAACGTTTGCCTGCCCTGTTCATCCTCACCTGAGCAAAAGCGGAGCGACACGAGGTCCGACTGGGCCCTGATGATGCCTTCAGAGACCAGGAAGCCGGCAACGAGGTCAAAATCGTCACCGGGTGTCCGCATGGTCACGGCAAAGGACATGCTGCCGAATCGGATTTCCAGCGGTTCCTCGGCCGCCAGCACATCCTCCCTGAGCCGCACGGGGTATTCGATGGCGGCCGCGGAGCCGTCCAGGAGGTACCGGTGGACCTTTCGCCGTTGGGTCATGCGTGCCACGTCGTGAACACTCCTCGCCTGTTCGTCCTCATCTGATCCTCATGGCCATGCCGGTGTATTGTGCAGCTCCGGGCGCCACGGGAGGGGGAATGCCGGAACCGGCTCCCCCAACTGGACGCCGTGCGACGGGACCACCATTACCCCGTCGGCCGAGGCCAGGCCTCGCATCATGCCGGGGCCGGTGTAGCGGACCGGAGTCGCGAGGCCGCTGGCCCACCGGAAGGGCATAAGCCGTGTGGACGCAGCGTGGGGGCCGATGACCGTGCCGCACGGCAGCCGGCAGATGTCGGCGAGGGGCTGGTGGCCCAGAGCGGCCAGGAGCGGAGCGCCAATGGTGAAAAGGGCCATTAAGGCAGCCAGCGGGTTGCCCGGGAGCCCGACGACGAAACGGCCGTTGGGCAGTTTGGCCAAGGCGGCCGGGTGGCCGGGCCGCATGGCGATGCCGTCAATGAGCAGCCGTCCGCCGAGCGCTGCCGTAGCAGTTCGGAAATGGTCCGCGCCGGAGCGCCCTGTGCCGCCTGTGGTGACGATGACGTCCGACCACTGCCCCATCGGCGCTTCCAGTGCCCCAAGTGCGCTGAGCCATTCCTCGTAGGAGTCCCCGATGCGGATCAGCGACCCCGGGATGCCTCCGAGCATCTGGATGACTGTGCTGAGCTGGGGCCCGAAAGCGTCCCTGACCTCTCCCGGTGCCGGGAGACTGGCGGTAACCACCTCTGATCCAGTAACCAGCATTTTGACCAGGGGCTTGCCCCGAACTTCCAGCTGATCGAATCCGGCAACCGCGGCCAAGGCGATGTGGGCAGGGTTCAAGACTGTCCCCGCGGGGATCAGCACTTCACCTGCTGCCGCTTCCTCGCCCGACTTGCGGATGTGCTGGCCGGGATGAGGTTCACCGGGCGGTGCCCCCTCGGCCACCTTCAGCATGGTCTGGCCGCCCGTGGTGGCGGTAAGCTGTCCGCTCTCGACCCGGAGCACGGCATGGGAGCCCGGAGGTATTACTCCGCCGGTGACGACGGTACTGGCCTGCCCGCTGCCGAGAGGCTTCCCTGGTTCGGTCAGCACCCAAGGGCCGGCCCCATTGACCGTCCAGCCATCCATTGCGGACGAGGCGTAATGGGGCATCTCCTGAAGTGCGATGAGGTCAGCCGCCAGCGTCCTTCCGTTCGCCTCCCTCAGCGGAATCCGCCCTGGTCCGAGAGGCCTGGCGCAATCAAAAGCCAAGCGGCGCGCTTCCGCCCAGGTGTGTTCCCCGTCCGCGGTCCGCCCGCCGTCCTTGCCAGGACTGGCGACAATTGGAAGGGCTTGAGCTGCCACTGGTCGTTCCCTCGTTGCTGAAATGGTTTTTATCGGTTCGTTTCCCGAAAGCGGTGTTTCGGCGCTTACCTCCCCAGGTATTCAGGCCAACCGAAACACCGTTTACGGGAAACGACATCGCTTTCCATGACTCTGGTCATGAGGCCCCGGCGCCGCGCTCTAAGCATCGGTCCGGCTTTGCAGGCGGTCCGGCCTCCTTTACTAGAGAAATCCGGAGCGGCAACGACTGATATTTATAATATATCGCAAAGATATATCAAGCGGAAGGCCTGTGTGGTTGATTGCACCGTTTCCTTAGCGGCCCATGATCAGGCTGAGTGCCTCGGCCCGGGCTGCCGGCAGGCGCAGCTCACCCCGTACTGCGGAAGTGATGGTTTTTGCGCCCGGTTTCCTGACGCCCCTCATGGACATGCAGAGATGTTCGCATTCCACCACGACAATCGCGCCAAGCGGCCGGAGGGCAGAGACGAGGGCATCCACCACTTGGGTTGTCAGCCGTTCCTGCACCTGCGGCCTCCGCGCGAATGCATCCACCAGCCGTGCCAGCTTGCTCAGGCCCGTTACCAGGCCCTCGGCTGAAGGGATATAGCCAACGTGGGCCACCCCGTGGAAGGGCACCAAGTGGTGCTCGCAGGTGGAGTAGAAGGGAATGTCCTTGACGAGGACCAGTTCCTCATGGCCGAGGTCGAACGTCTTATTCAGGATCGATGCGGGATCCTCGTGAAGGCCACCGTACATTTCGACGGCGGCACGTGCCACGCGTGCCGGAGTCTCAGCCAGGCCAGGCCTGTCAGGGTCCTCGCCGACGGCGAGGAGGAACTCACGGACCGCCCGCTCCACCCGTGGGCGGTCCACTCCTTGGCTGTCCACCCCCTTGCTGTCCAGCCGGGTACCGTGGAATCCGAGGCTGTGCAGTCCGACTTCAACATCGCTATCCATGCCTGTGCGCTCCCGCCGGTTCCAGCCTGACAATGACCGACTTGGACGTCGGGGTTCCGCTGGTGTCCGCTACCGAGTCCAGCGGCACGAGCACGTTGGTTTCGGGGTAGTAGGAGGCTGCGCAACCCTTGGGCGTCGAGTAGGACACGATGCGGAAGCTCTCCGCCCGGCGTTCGGTTCCACGGAACTCCGAGACGAGATCGACCATGTCCCCGTCCGCGTAGCCCATGTCGGCGATGTCCGCTTCATTGACCAGTACTACACGCCGGCCTCCGTGTATTCCGCGGTACCGGTCGTCCTTGCCATAGATGGTGGTGTTGTACTGGTCGTGGGAACGAAGGGTCTGCAGGATCAGGCGGCCGGGTGGGACCCGAAGGTACTCCAGGGCGTTCGAGGTAAAGTGCGCCTTGCCGGAGCGGGTCTTGAATTCCCTGGTGTCCCGGGGCGGGTGCGGCAGAACGAAGCCGCCAGGGTTCTGGATTTTCTCCTCGAAATTCTCGAAGCCATCGATGACGGCTTCGATGTGCTTCCTGATCAGGGAGTAATCGTCCCGGAGTGAGAGCCAGTTGGTTACCGGCGTGTTGGGGCGGGGGATTCCGGAGGCGTCCGTGAACACCTTGTGGGCGAGGTTGCAGACGATGGCGACCTCGGACATCAGCTGTTCGCTTGCGGGCTTCAGCCGGCCGCGGGATGCATGGACGGCGCTCATCGAATCCTCCACGGTCACCCTCTGGTCGCCAGACTGCTGGGTATCCCTCTCCGTGCGCCCCAGGGTCGGGAGGATGAGGGCGCGCTTTCCGGTTGCCACGTGGGAATGGTTCAGTTTCGTTGAAATCTGCACCGTCAGACGGGTGTTGGCCAGCGCCTGCTCGGTTACATCGGAGTCCGGAGCCGCCCGGACGAAGTTCCCGCCCATGCCCACGAACAGCCGGACCTTGCCGTCGCGCATGGCCCGGATGGCAGCGACCGTGTCGTAGCCGTGGGCCCGGGGTGAACGGAACTGGAATTCCTGGTCGAGCCTGTCGTGGAAGCTCTCCGGCATCTGTTCGAAGATGCCCATGGTCCGGTCGCCCTGGACGTTGGAGTGGCCACGGACGGGGCAAACCCCCGCTCCGGGTTTACCGATGTTGCCCTGAAGCAGCAGGACGTTGACCACGTCGCGGAGGGTGGGCACTGAATGCTTGTGCTGTGTCAGGCCCATCGCCCAGCAGACGATGGTTGAGCCTGACGCCAGGAGACGTTCGCCGGTGGCCGCGATCTGTTCCATGCTGAGGCCGCTCGCCTCGGTGATGTCGTCCCAGCGGACCTGTTCCAGCTGCGTAAGGTAGGCATCGAGGCCGACTGTGTGGTTGTCGATGAAGTCGTGGTCCAAAACCGTTGCCGAGCCCGGGCTGTGCCTGCCTGCACGTTCCGCTTCCAGCAGGTATTTCCCCAGGCCTTGGAACAGTGCCTGGTCGCCGCCGGCCCTGATCTGGAGGAAATCGTCAGTCAGCTGGGTGCCAAGCAGTGTGCCTGAGACGGTCTGCGGGTTCTCGAAATGAAACAGCCCCGCCTCGGGCAGCGGATTGATGGATACGATGGCGGCCCCGTTTTTCTTGGCCTTTTCCAGGGCACTGAGCATGCGCGGGTGATTGGTGCCCGGATTCTGGCCGGCGACGAAGATCAGGGCGGCCGTTTCCAGATCCTTGAGGCTGACCGATCCTTTGCCAATGCCTATGGTCTCCACCAAGGCCGACCCGGAAGACTCGTGGCACATGTTCGAACAGTCCGGGAGGTTGTTCGTGCCCACCCCGCGGACGAGCAACTGGTACACAAATGCCGCTTCGTTGGATGTCCTTCCGGAGGTGTAGAAGACGCTCTGGTCGGGGTCATCCATGTCCCTGAGTTCCTGGGCGATCAGTTCCAGGGCGTCGTCCCACTGGATTGGCCTGTAGTGGGTTGCGCCTTCATCCAGCACCATCGGGTGCGTCAGCCTGCCCTGCTGCCCAAGCCAGTAGTCATCGCGTGTCTTCAAGTCGGCAATGGAATGCCGGGCGAAGAATTCCGGCGTGACGCGGCGGCGTGTAGCCTCCTCCGCCACCGCCTTCGCACCGTTCTCGCAGAATTCCGCCGCATTGCGCTTGTCGTGTTCTGGCCAGGCGCAGCCCATGCAGTCAAAGCCGTCGATTTGGTTGACCGCCATGAGGGTCTGTACGCTCCGGAGCGGTCCCATTTGCTCAAGGGATATCTTCAGTGCGTTGGCCACTGCCGGGATGCCCACGGCCTTGGTTTTGGGTTTGCCGACGGTCAGCTTTGACTCATCGATGTTGTGGCGGGGGGCTTTAGAGGCCATGGGCTCTTCCTTCAAAAGTATGCGGTCGTTTCGTGCTCACCGTCCGCCGTTCAACTCCCGGCATGGGGAACCTCGACCGTGATGAGGTCACCGTCGTGGCGGAAGAACATACGGCGGCCGCGGCCTGCGGCCAGGACCAGCCAGATGATGGTGCCATCCTCGGTCACGTCGTCAATCCAGCCGCTGTGGGGAACCGTGAATGATTCCAGCACTGTGACGAAGTCGCCTGGGATGAGCGCGCTCCAGTCTTCCACGACCTTCGTGCAGGTTGTGGTGCTGCTGGGATGTGGCGCAGTGCGGCCTGCCGTGACTGTCCCGGTCATTGCGTGAGTACGGGCAATCGGGCTGAGCGTGACTGTTCGCGTGCCGCTTCGGCGGTGTGGAGAAGAAGCAGGGACGTGGTGACTGAGCCGACGCCGCCAGGGACCGGTGTCAGTGCGGCGGCAACAGCCTGGACACTGGCTTCGTCGACATCGCCGGCGAGCGAGCCATCGGAAAGCACATTGGTACCAACGTCGATGACCACTGAGTGGTCAGCAACGTCCGACCCTGTGAGGAGCCCGGTGCGGCCGGCAGCGACAACCACGATGTCGGCGGTCCTGGTGTACTTCGCCAGGGGGCCCGACCGCGAGTGGCAGACCGTGGTGGTGGCGTCTTTCTGCAGCAGCAGGAGGGACAACGGCTTTCCAACCACGGCTGAACGTCCTACCACCACCACGCTGCGGCCCGCCACAGGGATGTCAAAGTGGTCCAGGATTTCGATGACCGCGCGTGCTGTAGCGGGGGCGAAGGCGCGCTGGCCCACGGCGAGCAGCCCCAGGCTCAAAGGATTAGCGCCATCGATATCCTTTTCCGGGGCGATGTGCCTGACCAGTTCCTGGCTTCTCACACCGGCGGGCAGGGGAGTCTGCAGGATGATTCCATTGACCGAAGGCTCCGCGCTGATGTCTTTCAGGACGGAGACCAGTACCTGCTCGGTCGCGTCGGGGCCGAGGTCTATGATCCTGCAGTCGATGCCGGCAGTTTCCGTAGCGCGCTCAATGGATCGCACATACCAGTGGGTCGAGCTGTCCTCGGTCGCGACTACGACGGCGAGGGTCGGGCGTACGCCTTCATCGGCCAGCGCTTTGGCTTCTTTCTGGGCCTTTTGCTGTATCAGTTTGGCGAGGGGTTTGCCGGAGAGCACAGTGGCCGTCATCCGAGGATCCTTTCCCGTACGTGCTGAGAGAGAGAGTCGGCTGCCAGGACGACTTTTTCTTCGAGGCCGTCAGTTTGTTCGGCCAGCGTTGCACGCGCGTGGGTGTCTTTTATCGCTACGACGTTGATGTCTATGTTGACGCGCGCGGTAGTGGCAGCTGCCCTGGCCGCGTCGGCCGCTGCTGCAATGTCGCTGATGACATTGGGGTTGGCAATGTTTAGAAGTTCGGCGGCAAGATCCACTACGGCGCCTGACAGCTTGATCAGCTGGACGGGCGGTTGAGCAGCGTTGACGAGTGCGGCTTGTATGGCGCCTGCGCGTGTCTCACGTTCAGAATCGTTCGCGGCGGGCAGCTTGTAAGAGGCGATCACGTCCGCGAAGGCGACTTCATCGGCGTCGGCCAGCCGTAGCGCCTCGTCAATGAGGTGGTCGGCGGCGGAAATGATCCTTGAGGTTGTCTGTTCGTGCTGCTCATATTTCCCGCCGGTGCTGAATCTTGCCACCATGGCCACCAGGGCTGCTCCCTGCGCTGCATGGAGCGCCGCGGCCGCGCCGCCACCTGGGGTGGGGTTCCGCGAGGCAAGCCTGCCGAGGTAGTCGTTGAGTGTTTCTGAACCGATCATTTGTCCATTCCTGGGCTGGTTGAGGCTGAGGCGGGAAGGGGGCCGCGCGCAGCCCGGCTCCCGTTGCGAGGATGAGGCCGGGCTGCGCGCCCCCAAGGGGCCCGGCGGCTGGTTAGCCGCGGAGCCTGGTCATTTTCGGGTCGTACAGGGGATCCTCAGTAACAGTGGCCCTGATGCGTCGTCCGAAGTATTCGATCTCGACAGAATCGCCAATGGAAACGGTCGCCGGAAGGTAGGCGTAGGCGATCGGCTTGGCGACGGTGTAGCCGTAGGCCGCGCTGGTCACGTAGCCGACCGATTGCTCCTTGTAGTACACGGGTTCCTTGCCCAGGACGATGGACCTGCCGTCGTCGATGGTCAGGCACCGCAGCCGGCGGGCAGAACCTTCCTCCGTCCGGCCTTCGAGTGCACCCTTGCCGACGAAGCTGTCCTTGGTCATCTTGACGGCGAAGCCGAGACCCGCCTCAAACGGGTCATGTTCGGTGGTCATGTCCGCCCCCCACGAGCGGTATCCCTTTTCCAGGCGCAGGGAACTGAAGGCCGCACGTCCGGCTGCGATGACGCCGAACGGCTGCCCGGCCTTCCACAGCGCATCCCAGAGCCTCTGGCCGTACTCGGCGCTTGTGTAAAGCTCCCAGCCCAGTTCACCGACGTAGGAGAGTCGCATTGCCGTCACGGGCACTCCGCCGATGACAACTTCCTTTGCCCGGAAGTACCGGAGACCGTCGTTGGAGAAGTCGTCCTCGCTGATGCCGCTCACCAGGTTGCGGGCCAGGGGGCCCCAGAGCCCGATGCAGCACGTGCCGCCTGTGGTGTCCCGAACCTGCACCCAATCCGTGGCCGAGCCGCTTTGGGTTTGGTGCCGGGCCGCCCGGGTGAAGTATGCCGTGTCGATGTTGCCGTTGGCTCCCAGCTGGAACCGGTCCTCGCTGAGGCGTGCAACAGTGATGTCACTCCGCACGCCGCCGGCGTGGTCGAGCAGCAGTGTGTAGGTGACGGCTCCGGGCTTCTTGTCCAGGTCCGCTGTGGTGAGCTCCTGGAGCAGCTTCAGGACGCCAGGGCCTGAGACTTCCAGCCGCTTGAGCGGGGTCATGTCGTACATGGCCACTGCCGTGCGGGTCTTCCAGGCCTCAGCGGCTGCGATCGGGGAGCTGAACATCTGTGCCCAGGCGTCGCGGGCCGGGGGCAGCCATTCCGTGGGCATTTCCTTGAGGAGTCCGGCGTTGGCTTCAAACCAATAGGGCCGTTCCCATCCTCCGGATTCCAGGAAGAAGCCGCCCAGTTCCTTGTGCCGCGCATGGAACGGGCTGACGCGGAGGTTGCGCGGGGAAAGCCGCGGCTGGAGCGGGTGGAGGACGTCGTAGATTTCCACGAAGTTCTGCTGCGACGTCTCGCTGACGTATTCAGGCGTGAGCTGGACGTCTTCGAAGCGGGTGATGTCGCACTCGCCCAGGTCGGTTTCTGACTTGCCGGTGGTGAGCAGTTCGGCCACCGCTTTCGCCACGCCGGCGGAGTGCGTTACCCACACGGCCTCCGCCACGAAGAAGCCATCGAGCTCCTTGGATTCGCCGATGAGCGGTCCGCCGTCCGGGGTGAAGGAGAAGATGCCGTTGAAGCCATCCTCGATTTCGCTTTCGGCCAGTCCGGGGAGCAGCTGCTTGGAGGCTTCCCATGCCGGAAGGAAGTCTTCCAGGGTGAAGTCGAGGCGGGAGGGCATGTTGTGTTCGTTGACGGACTCCGGGCTGAAAGTCCCCAGATCCTCGAGGTCAACGGGCATGGGGCGGTGGGCGTAAGAACCGATGCCGTAGCGCTCGCCGTGCTCCCGGTAGTAAAGGTCCTGGTCCTGGTGGCGGAGGATGGGCAGCGTGGCGCCGTTGGGAAGTTCGTTGCGTCCCTTCAGCTCGGGCACGGGGGCAGTCTTGACGTACTGGTGCGCCAGCGGCAGGAGAGGCACTGACATGCCAATCAGGGCGCCGATCTTTGCGCCCCAGAATCCGCCGCATGAGATGACGATGTCGGCGGGAATAACGCCCTCCGAGGTTTCAACGCCGGTAACGCGCCGGTTCGACTGCTCTATGCCTGTCACCGTGGTGGAGCCCAGGTATTTGACCCCCGCAGCCTCCGTGCGCCTCATGAGCAGCTGCACGGCACGGGCGGCGCTGGCCAGGCCGTCGCTGGGCACGTGGAGGCCGCCGAGAACGTCCTCGTCGTTCAGAAGCGGGTAGAGTTCCTTACATTCAGCAGGCGACAGTATGGTTCCCTCGATGCCCCAGGAGGCTGCATAGCCCAGCTTCCTTTTCAGGTCGGCGAGGCGGGTCTCGGTGGTTGCAACTTCCAGACCGCCCACCTGGTTGAAGCAGCTGACGCCGTCCTCGCTCAGGGAGAGCAGCTTTTCGACCGTGTACTTGGCGAAAGTGGTCATGGTCTTGGAGGGGTTGGTCTGGAAGACCAGGCCCGGGGCGTGCGACGTGGAGCCGCCCGGCATATTCAGGGGACCCTGGTCCAGGACCGTGATGTTGTTCCAGCCACGGGCCACCAGTTCGTCGGCGACATTAGTGCCGACAATTCCAGCGCCGATGATGACAATGCGTGGTGTCGATGCCATTTCTATTTTCTCCTGCTGATTTGAATGTGCGCTTGTGCTGCTTGTGCCTGGCTGCTCTACCGGAAGACGACCGTGCTGGACTGGTCCAGCAGGACACGGTGCTCGCAGTGCCAGCGGACTGCCCGCGACAGCGCCAAAGCCTCTGCATCCTGGCCCACTGTTGAGAGGGAGGTCGGCCCATAACTGTGGTCGACGCGGATGACTTCCTGCTCGATGATCGGACCTTCATCGAGGTCCGCGGTCACGTAGTGGGCAGTTGCCCCGACAAGCTTGACGCCGCGGTCGTAGGCCTGGTGGTAAGGACGTGCACCCTTGAAACCCGGCAGGAACGAGTGGTGGATGTTGATTGCCCTTCCCTCGAGAGCCCGGCACAGGTCGTTGGAAAGCACCTGCATGTACCGGGCCAGGACAACCAGGTCAACGTTGTACTCGTCGACCAGTTCGAGCAGGCGGCGCTCGGCGTCTTCCTTGGTCTCCGGGGTGACCGGGATGTGCACGAAGGGCAGGCCGGCAGCCTCTGCCATGGCCCTGTGTGTTTCGTGGTTGGAAACCACGACGACGAGATCTCCGCCCAGGCTGCCCCCGCGCCAGCGGAAAATCAGGTCGTTCAGGCAGTGCCCAAACTTGGAGACCATTACCAGGACGCGCGCTTTGGTCTCGTCGTGAAAGCTGAACTTCATCTCGAAGCGTTCCGCAATGGACCGGAACTCCTCTTCGAGCCTGGCTGCGTCGAAGTCTGCAGGCCCCGAAAAAGCGGTACGCAGGTGCAGAGTCTGGCGCAGGCCGTCGTCGAACTGCTGGTGCTCCTCGATGTTAAATCCACGATCAAACAGGAACGTGGTCACTGCTTGAACGATACCGGCACGTTCGACGCACGACAGTGTGAGTACGAACTTCCGGCTAGTCGTTTCTCCAGAGGCTTCCACCTGCAGAGTTGGCCTTATTTCTTGGACGGTCTCCACCAGGGTCATGTGCCCTCCTTTAGATATATTCCTGATCACCTTATTGATATATTAGGACTGTGACCCAGCGTATACTGGTGAAAGGGAAGGGGTCAATAGTCATTTATTGGCCGATATGAGAGGCGGTACGGTGGCGTTTGAAGCTCTGGCGGTGACTGAGGACGTTGGTTCAAAATCCTTGGCCGACGTAGCCTACGAACGGATACGCGACAGCCTGCTGACCCTGGAAATCAAGCCTGGTGATCCGCTGTACGACGAAGGGCTCGCAAAGGAACTCGGCGTGGGACGGACTCCCGTGCGGGAGGCCCTAAAGCGGCTGGAGCTGGACAGGCTCGTCGTGACCTACCCGAGGCGCGGGACCTTTGCAACACGCGTAGAGGTGACAGACCTGGCGTTCATATCGGAAATCCGGGCGCAGCTGGAACCGCTCGCCGCTGCCCGTGCTGCCAGGGTGGCTACCGCGGCGGCCCGCGAGCGTCTACGGCTCATTGTGAGCGCCGTGGAGTCCTTCGACGTGGACAACGCATCTGTCGTGGAGACCCTGCAGCTGGACGCCCGCGTCCATCAGGGAATTTATGCCGCGGCGGGGAACCCGCATTTGGAGGACGTGCTCATACGCTATGACAACCTGGCCACGCGCATTTGGTGCATGGTGCTGGATCGCCTGCCCGACCTTTCCCGGCATGTGCATGAGCACATAGACCTGCTGCAAGCGGTGATCGACAAGGACGAGTCCCGCGCCGCGGACTTGGCGCGCGCTCACGTCAATGGCTTTGAAAAGGCCGTGCGGACGGCACTGTTCGCTGCCTAGCAGCGGCGAATGGTGGAGCGTTGCCGCCCCCTTACCCGCCCATCCTAAAGGGCGGGTAAGGCCGCTCGATTTGGTGGTTTAAGCCCTCCCGGGCAGGTGGCAGTGTTAGGGCAAAGAAATTTGTGGCCAACCGCCTTTGCCCTGAGCGGAATCGCCCGGGCAGCATCCGCCACCGAAAGCTAAGGCGCTTAATTAACCATGCCAGATACCTTGAACGGCAGAAGGACTGCGTTCCGGAGCGGGAATCCGTTGCGGGATCCGCGGGATCGTCGTCTGAATCGTATTGCGGGTCCGTCCTCGCTTGTGCTCTTTGGAGTCACGGGTGATTTGGCTCGTAAGAAGCTCATGCCTGCGGTGTATGACCTTGCCAACCGTGGGTTGTTGCCGCCGAGTTTCGCGCTGGTCGGTTTCGGCCGGCGGGAGTGGGATAACGAGGACTTCGCCGCGGAGGTGAAGGACGCGGTGAAGGCGTATGCGCGGACCGCGTTTGATGAGGCGGTGTGGAACCAGCTGTCGGAGGGCATCCGGTTCGTGCGGGGGGCGTTCGACGACGATGCGGCCTTTGAGCGGCTTGGTGAGACGATCGCTGAGCTGGACGAGACCCGCGGCACCCGCGGGAACCACGCGTTCTACCTCTCCATCCCGCCGAAGGCCTTCGAGCAGGTCTGCCGGCAGCTCTCCAAGCATGGCCTGGCGCAGGCCGAGGGTGAGAAGTGGCGGCGGGTGGTGATCGAGAAGCCGTTCGGGCATGATCTGGAATCGGCCCGGCAGCTGAATGACATCGTGGAGTCGGTGTTCCCGCAGGACGCGGTGTTCCGGATCGATCATTACCTGGGCAAGGAGACGGTGCAGAACATCCTGGCTTTGCGCTTCGCGAACCAGTTGTTCGAGCCGTTGTGGAACGCGAATTACGTGGACCATGTGCAGATCACCATGGCCGAGGACATCGGCACCGGCGGCCGGGCGGGGTATTACGACGGGGTGGGCGCGGCGCGGGACGTGATCCAGAACCACTTGCTGCAGCTGCTGGCGCTCACGGCGATGGAGGAGCCGATTTCCTTCAACGCGGACGATCTGCGTGCGGAGAAGGAGAAGGTCCTGGCCGCGGTGCGGTTGCCGGAGGATTTGTCCACGCATTCGGCGCGCGGGCAGTTCGCCGGCGGTTGGCAGGGCGGGGAGCAGGTGCTGGGGTACCTGGAGGAAGAGGGCATCCCGGCCGGTTCCACCACCGAGACGTATGCGGCGATCCGGGTGGATATCAACACCCGGCGCTGGTCCGGGGTGCCGTTCTATCTGCGGGCGGGCAAGCGGCTGGGCCGGCGGGTGACCGAGATCGCGGTGGTGTTCAAACGTGCCCCGAACCTGCTCTTCCGTGACCACGGGGATGATGACTTCGGCCAGAACGCCGTGGTGATCCGGGTCCAGCCCGACGAGGGCGCCACGATCCGGTTCGGGTCCAAGGTCCCGGGCACCCAGATGGAGGTGCGGGATGTGACCATGGACTTCGGCTACGGGCATTCCTTCACCGAGTCCAGCCCGGAAGCCTACGAGCGGCTGATCCTGGACGTGCTGCTCGGGGAGCCCCCGCTCTTCCCGCGGCACGAGGAAGTGGAGCTGTCCTGGAAGATCCTGGACCCCTTCGAAGACTACTGGGCCAGCCTGAACGAACAGCCCGAACCGTACGCGCCCGGCAGCTGGGGCCCGGCCTCCGCTGATGAGCTGCTTGCCCGTGACGGACGCACCTGGAGAAGGCCATGATTGTAGACCTGCCGAACACCACCACCTCCACCGTTTCGAAGAAGATCATGTCCCTGCGCGAGCAGGGCGGCGTGATCGCGCTGGGCCGGGTGCTCACCCTCGTGGTGGTCACCAAGTCCGGGCTGGAAGAGGAGGCCATCGAGGCCGCGAACGAGGCCAGCCGGGAACACCCCTGCCGGATCATCGTGCTCGCCGACGCCGGCTCCGCGGCCCCGAACCGGCTCGACGCCCAGATCCGGGTCGGCGGGGACGCCGGGGCCTCGGAGGTGATCGTGCTGCGCGGCTTCGGGGAACTCGCCGAGGAAAGCGAGTCCCTGGTCGCCGCGCTGCTGCTGCCCGACGCCCCGATCGTGGCCTGGTGGCCGCACGGGGCGCCGAAGAACGCGTCCGAAACCTCCATCGGCCGGATCGCGCACCGCCGGATCACCGATTCGGCGAACGAAGCCGAACCCCAGGTGGCGCTGGAGAACATCCGCAACACCTACAAAGCCGGCGACACCGACCTCGCCTGGACCCGCCTGACGAACTGGCGCATCCAGCTCGCCGCCGTGCTGGACCAGGTCGACTCCTCCCCGGTCACCGCCGTCGCGGTCGAAGGCGCCTCGGACTCCCCGTCCACCATCCTCCTCGCGGCCTGGCTCACGCTGTCCCTGGACGCCCCCGTGACCATCGTCGCGGACCCCGCCGGGACCGGCATCCGCCGCGTCCGCCTCACCCGCGCCAGCGGCGACGTCCAGCTCTTCCGCCCCGGACTCTCCATCGCCGAACTCACCCAACCCGGCCAGCCCGCCCA
>NZ_JBDGML010000109.1:0-88408 GCF_057655195.1 Arthrobacter sp. Soil_N43 | reverse complement strand
CCGGGTGGAGCGGGATCCGGCTATCACGATCGAGTCCGCCCGGCGCGCGGCGAAGGCGGCGGCGGCCGCCTGCTCGTCCTCGGGCGTTCCGCCTGTGGTGGCGAGCAGGAGCATCTTCCGCTGCTCCCGCGCGGCGGCCTGCACGCCGCGCGCGATGGCCGAAAAGTAGGGATCGGCGATGTCGTGGACAATCAGCCCGATGAGGCCCGAGCTCGACTTGGCCAGGCCCTGCGCCTGGGCATTCGGAACATAGCCCAGTGACTCGGCGGCCTTCCGGACCCGCTCCGCGATCTCGGGACCCGGGGTCCTGGCGGACCCGTTGAGGACGCGGGACGCCGTGGCGGGGGAGACCCCGGCCAGCCGAGCCACTTCGGTCAGCGTGCTTGCAGCCACAAAGAACTCCTGTTCAACAGCCTCAGTTACGGGCAACTTCGGCGATGCTCACATTATTGCAGTTCGAAGTAACCGGGGAAAGCGCTTGCCAAGCGTGTGGTGCGTATGCATGATGAGACCAGCGGGAATGCGCTTTCCCGACTGATACACGCTTCGCCGACTACCTTGAAGAGGACACATGGGCTTCGAAACAAAGACGATCCGCATAGCCATGAACGGCATTACCGGCCGCATGGGCTACCGCCAGCACCTGCTGCGGTCCATCCTGCCCCTCCGCGACGCCGGGGGGCTGACCCTCGAGGACGGCACAAGAGTCCAGGTCGAGCCGATCCTGGTGGGCCGGAATGAGGCCAAGATCCGCGAACTCGCAGAGCTCCACAAGGTGTCCGAGTGGAGCACCGACCTGGACGCGGTCATCAACGACCCCACAATCGACGTCGTCTTCGATGCGTCCATGACCAGCCTGCGCGCTGCCACCTTGAAGAAGGCCATGTCTGCCGGCAAGCACATCTTCACCGAGAAGCCGACGGCCGAAACGCTGGAAGAGGCGATCGAGCTGGCCCGCATCGGCAAGGAAGCCGGGGTTACGGCCGGGGTGGTCCACGACAAGCTGTACCTGCCCGGCCTGGTCAAGCTGCGCCGCCTCGTGGACGAGGGCTTCTTTGGCCGCATCCTCTCCATCCGCGGCGAGTTCGGTTACTGGGTCTTCGAAGGCGACGTCCAGGCTGCCCAGCGGCCGTCCTGGAACTACCGCAAGGAAGACGGCGGCGGCATGACCACGGACATGTTCTGCCACTGGAACTACGTACTGGAAGGCATCATCGGCCAGGTCAAGAGCGTCAACGCCAAGACCGCCACCCACATCCCGGCCCGCTGGGACGAGGCCGGCAGGGAGTACGCGGCCACCGCCGACGACGCGTCCTACGGAATTTTCGAACTCGAAACCCCGGCGGGCGATCCCGTCATTGGCCAGATCAACTCCTCGTGGGCGGTCCGGGTCTACCGCGACGAACTGGTGGAGTTCCAGATTGACGGAACGCATGGATCCGCCGTCGCCGGCCTCAACAAGTGCGTCGCACAGCAGCGTGCCCACACTCCCAAGCCAGTCTGGAACCCCGACCTTCCCGTCACCGAGTCCTTCCGCAGCCAGTGGCAGGAAGTTCCGGCCAACGCGGAGCTCGACAACGGCTTCAAACTGCAGTGGGAGGAATTCCTGCGCGACGTCGTCGCCGGCCGGGAGCACCGCTTTGGCCTGCTGTCCGCAGCCCGCGGCGTCCAGCTCGCCGAACTCGGACTGCAGTCCAACGACGAGCGCCGCACCGTCGACATCCCGGAGATCACGCTCTGATGACATCGCTGATCCTCCCCACCTCTGACGGCGGCACGCGCCAGTACCGCCTCAAGGCCGCCCCCTCCTGGTCCAAGCCCGTACGCCCGCTGACGTCGCGGCGGGCGTACGCCGCGGCCCACGTCATCCCGGAAGTCGCCGCCGACAACACACCGGGCGCCCCGGCGCATCTGGACTGGCACGCAACCCTCGCCTACCGCCATGAGCTCTGGTCCTACGGGCTTGGCGTTGCCGACGCCATGGACACGGCGCAGCGCGGCATGGGCCTGGACTGGGATGCCACGCAGCAGCTCATCAAGCGCACGGGGGCCGAGGCCGCCTCCGTTGTCTCCGCCGGCGGGCCGGCCACGGCCGGCAAGAGCGTCCGGGACCTCGTCGCGTGCGGTGCCGGGACGGACCAGCTGGATCCCGCGGCGCTGCCGGCGGGCGCCGCAGGAATCGAGGCCGTCCTGAACGCCTACCGCGAGCAGGCCGCCGTCGTCAGTGAAGCGGGGCCGAAGGTCATCCTGATGGCGTCCCGCGCGCTGGCCAAGGTGGCCACCGGTCCGGATGATTACCTGCACGTCTACTCGACGCTCCTGCGCGAAGTGGACAAGCCCGTCATCCTGCACTGGCTCGGCACCATGTTCGATCCCGCGCTGGTGGGCTACTGGGGCTCCTCCGATGTTTCTGTTGCCACCGAAACCTTCCTGTCCCTGATCCGGGAGCACGCCGACAAGGTTGACGGCGTGAAGGTGTCCCTGCTGGACGCCGGCCACGAAGTGGCCCTGCGGGCGGCACTCCCTGAGGGCGTCCGGCTGTACACGGGCGACGACTTCAACTACCCGGAGCTGATCGACGGCGACGGCGCCCGCCACTCGGATGCCCTGCTGGGCATCTTCGCCGCCATCTATCCGGCAGCGTCGGCGGCACTGCAGAGGTATGACGCCGGCGACGGCGCCAGGGGCCGCGCGATCCTGGACTCCACCCGGGAGCTGGGCAAGCACCTTTTCAGCGCCCCCACCTTCTACTACAAGACCGGCATCGCGTTCCTGTCCTGGCTCAACGGCAAGCAGCCGGGCTTCCAGATGGTCGGCGGGCTGCACTCCGGCCGTTCCGTGGTGCACCTTGCCCGAACATTCGAACTGGCGGACAAGGCGGGGCTGCTGAAGGATCCCGCCCTCGCCGCGTTCCGGATGTCCGACTACCTGCGCATCAACGGAGTGGGAGTATGAGCGGCTTTGGTTCCCTGCCCGACTTTTCACGGTTGTCCCTGAACAGCGCCACCACGAAGAAATGGACCCTGGCCGAGGCGGTTGACGGCTGTGCCCGAGCCGGCGTCCCGGCGATCGGGCCATGGCGGGACATCGTTGCCGAGGCGGGCCTGGATAAAGCGGCCAAACTGATCAAGGATGCCGGACTCCGCGTGTCCTCGCTGTGCCGGGGCGGTTTCCTCACGGCCACTGACGCTGCCGGGCAGGCTGCTGCGCTCGCCGACAACAGGGCCGCAGTCCTGGAGGCTGTGGCGCTGGACACCCGGGACCTGTTCCTCGTCGTCGGCGGGCTGGCGCCGGGGGAGAAGGACGTGGTGGCCGCCCGTCGGCGCGTGGCCGACCGCCTCGAGGACCTGGTGCCGTTTGCGGTGGAGCAGGGGATCCGGTTGGTGCTCGAACCCCTGCACCCGATGTACGCCGCGGACCGTGCGCTGATCTCCACGCTCGGGCAGGCGCTAGATCTTGCGGCCCCGTACGACGCGGAGGCGGTGGGGGTCGCCGTCGACACGTTCCACGTGTGGTGGGATCCGGAGCTGGAGGCGCAGATTGAACGGGCGGGACGGGAAAACCGGATCGCCTCCTACCAGGTGTGCGATTTCAACCTTCCCATCGCCGCCGACGCGCTGCTGTCCCGGGGCATGATGGGCGACGGCGTCATCGACTTCGCCACGATCGGCACCTGGGTCAGGGACGCCGGCTACACCGGCGACATCGAGGTGGAAATCTTCAATCAGGGCATCTGGGACGCCGACGGCGACGACGTTCTCGCGACCATGAAGGAACGGTACGCGGAACTCGTGCTGCCCTTCGCCTAAAGGGAGGTCACCGGCACCGGCACCTGCACCGGCCCCGGATAGGCCGGTGCCGGTGCCATTCCCCGCGCTCTCCGCGGCGCGTAGGGTGATGCACACGCATGAATGGTCACTCAGGTCAGGAGGCAGGCTGATGAATCGCAGGGGCAAGGACGCCGTCGCGTCCGTTGTTGTGGCGGTGTCGCCGAAAAGGGTCTGGAAGGCACTCACCGACCCCGCCGAAGTCAAAGAGTATTTCCTCGGCACCAATGTCGCCTCGACGTGGCGTGAGGGCGATCCGGTGACGTTCACGGGGGAGTGGAAGGGGAGGGCCTACGAGGACAAGGGCATTGTTCTGGAGAGCAGGCCCAATGTACTCCTTCGCATCAGCCACTACAGCCCGCTCAGCGGTCTCCCGGACGTCCCCGAGAACTATCACACGGTGGAGTACCGCCTCTCCCCGAGGATTGAGGGAACCGGAGTCACCATCGTTCAGGGCAATAACCGGGACGACGCCGAGGCGGAGGAATCCTTCAAGCTGTGGGACATGGTGCTCGGCAACCTTAAGGAGTATCTGGAACGCTGAACGGGGAGCAGAGCCGGAACGCGGGCAGCCGCGTTTTGGGACGTCGGTTTGAGTTCTTACCGGCGGCGTGCGGCCGATACCCGTCGGCGGTGCTCAGCTGCCCGGAGCTGGATGATCCGCGCAGCGCCGGCCATGGCCACCAGGACGCCGCCGCCCACTGCGGCGATGAACAGCGCGATGCCAAGGGCCACAGCACCTTCAAGCCCGAAGAACTTCACCTGGACCAGCTCCTGGTTCTGCAGGATGAAGGCGATCAGCAGCACAAGGACCACCAGTGCCGATGCAACCGCGGCCCAGATCATGCCGGCCCGGGTGACCTGGCGCTTTGGTTCCCCGTTGCCCGCAGATCTGCCCGCAGGCGGGGTGGAGGTTCCGTCATAGCCAGGGAGGGCGTCCGTGCCGGGCCGGGGCTGCCGCACCTCGGCGGCAGGCGGCTGTCCTTCGGGCGGCGCTTCCGGCGGCGGAGTCGCGGCAGGTTCCGGCGCCGGAGGGCGTGATGCCTGCTCCTCGAACGGGTCGCGATCAGAACGGTTCTGCGGCATGCCAGTGAATCCTTCCGGTGTCCGCCCCAACAGGGCGGGGTGCGTGGGCGCCGGCGCCACAACACTGTCCCGGCGCCCACTTCGATCATAGGCACGTTTCGCGCCTATAGTAAGCATGCTTGGCATACTGTGCTGCCGCGTGTCGGCGCGGGGCGGCAGCGGGGCGGGGAGCGGCTTGCCGAGAGGAAAGTGGGCTGCAATGAATAAGAGGCTCTGATCTGCAGTGTGCAGGCCAGAGCCTCTTTGGCTGGTGCCCCAGGAGGGAATCGAACCCCCGACCGGCGGATTAGAAGGCCGCTGCTCTATCCCCTGAGCTACTGGGGCAGGTGGGTGCCCGGCAAGTTCCCGGGTGCCTCAAAAAGTCTACATTGCCTTCCGGCTCGACGGTGGCAGGGCCCGGGAACGTTTCGCCCGGGCGCTTTCCCTGGACGCCTTCGCCCGGGGCGGTGCTGGTCCGCCGGCTTTATCCACATACGGGACTTCGGCTCTCCCGGGGGCGCCGCGGACGGTTGATGCTGGGAATGCCTGCTAGGGCAAGACACATCGAGACAGGACACCAAGATGACCGACAACATTACGGTCCGGGGCTTCGTTGCCTCGGAGATCAGGACATCCACCACCCCGGGCGGCGTGGCAACGGCCTCCTTCCGCCTCGGGTCGACCGACCGCCGGTACGACCGTGCCAGCAGCACCTGGGTGGATGGCAACACGAACTGGTTCACAGTCCAGGGCTACCGGCAGCTGGCCGGAAACATGGGGTGCAGCATCAGGAAGGGCCAGCGGGTCATCATCGTCGGCCGGCTGAAGATGCGCAGCTGGGAAAAGGAAGGCCGGATCTACCACGTCGCGGAGATAGATGCGGAGTCCGTGGGTCACGACCTCATGTGGGGTTCGGCCAACTTCACCCGGACTGCCGCCAACAACCCCCAGTCTGCCGGGCCGGCCGCCGCTGGTGAGGGCGCCGGCGGGCGGGCTGCTGACTCCGACGACCGGGACGATCTTGCCGGCGACGCGGAGGAAGACGACGGGGACCACGACGCCGCCGCGACCGGCGTGTTCATCGACGACGATTCAGGAGAAACCCTTCAGCTCGACTCCGAAACGAGCGAGCTGACCGGAGCGGCGGCCTGACCGCCGGGGTCATGCGGCACCGTTCCCCCGCGGTGCCGCATGGCAGAATGGCACCGTGACAAGACCCAAGGCACCCCAATCGACTACGGCGTTACTGCAGTCCCTGACCAGGATGCCGGCCAGGATCGCGGTCGCCGGGCTGCTGCTCTCGTCGCTGGCTGCGTGCACCTCCGCAGCAGGCCCCCAATCTCCTGCAGTCAGCACTCCTGGACCGGGTTCCGCAGCGTCGGGTTCTGCAGGGTCCGCTTCGGCGCCGCCAGGGTCTGTGGCGGCCGCGGGTGCGGGCCCCGGAACGGCCACGGCCCAGCTGCAGAAAACCATGACAGACACGCTGGGAGCCGTGGCCGCGGCTGCCCCGAAGCCCGGCACTGAGCAGGTCAGGCATGCCCTTACCGCCGCGGGCGTTCCTGCCGCCACCTTGGAAGTTTCAGCCGGCCGGACGCCCACCGGGCTGGACGTGGATTCCATCGAGGCGGCGTCGGTGCAGGGCAGGGAATGCGTCATAGGCCAGATCCGTGACGGCAAAGTGACTGTGACCGTACTGCCTGTGCTGGCGAGCGGGAAGTGCTTCGTCGGAGCTGCCGCCTGACGCTCCGAATGTGAGTTATGCCCGTCAACCCACTAGATTTGGAACCATGGCGGAATTTATCTACACAATGACCAAGGCCCGTAAGGCTGTTGGCGAAAAACTTATCCTCGACGACGTCAGCATGTCGTTCTTCCCGGGCGCCAAGATCGGTGTTGTTGGTCCCAACGGTGCCGGTAAGTCCACCATCCTGAAGATCATGGCAGGCCTGGACACCCCCTCCAACGGCGAGGCGCGGCTGAGCCCGGGATATACCGTGGGCATCCTGCTCCAGGAGCCGCCGCTGAACGAGGAAAAGACCGTCCTGGGCAACGTCCAGGAAGGTGTCGGCGAGATCTACGGCAAGATCCAGCGCTTCAACGAAATCTCCGAGGAGATGGCCAGCCCCGACGCCGACTACGACGCGCTGCTGGAAGAAATGGGCCACCTGCAGGAAGCCATTGACGCCGCCGATGCCTGGGACCTCGATTCCCAGCTCGAGCAGGCCATGGACGCCCTCCGCTGCCCGCCCGCCGACGCCGACGTCACCCTGCTCTCCGGCGGTGAGCGCCGGCGAGTGGCGCTTTGCAAGCTGCTGCTGCAGAAGCCGGACCTCCTGCTCCTGGACGAGCCCACCAACCACCTCGACGCCGAGAGCGTGCTGTGGCTGGAACAGCACCTCTCCAGCTACGCCGGCGCCGTCCTGGCCGTCACTCACGACAGGTACTTCCTGGACCACGTTGCTGAGTGGATCGCCGAAGTGGACCGCGGCCACCTTTACCCGTATGAGGGCAACTACTCCACGTACCTGGAGAAGAAGCGTGCCCGCCTGGAAATCCAGGGCAAGAAGGACGCCAAGCAGGCCAAGCGCCTTACCGAAGAACTGGAATGGGTGCGCTCCAACGCCAAGGGCCGGCAGACCAAGTCCAAGGCCCGTCTTGCACGCTACGAGGAAATGGCGGCCGAGGCCGACAGGACCCGCAAGCTGGACTTCGAGGAAATCCAGATCCCGCCGGGCCCCCGCCTCGGCGGACTGGTTCTGGAGGCGAAGAACCTGCAGAAGGGCTTCGAGGACCGCACCCTGATCGATGGTCTCTCCTTCTCGCTGCCGCGCAACGGCATTGTCGGCGTCATCGGCCCTAACGGCGTCGGCAAGACCACGCTTTTCAAAACCATCGTCGGGCTCGAACCGCTTGACGGCGGCGACCTGAAGATCGGCGACTCCGTCAAGATCTCCTACGCGGACCAGAGCCGCGGCGGCATCGACCCCAACAAGACGCTGTGGGAGGTCGTGTCCGATGGACTGGACTTCATCCAGGTGGGCAATGTTGAGATGCCGTCCCGCGCCTACGTGGCCGCCTTCGGGTTTAAGGGCCCGGACCAGCAGAAAAAGGCCGGTGTGCTGTCCGGTGGTGAGCGCAACCGCCTGAACCTCGCGCTGACCCTCAAGCAGGGCGGCAACCTGCTGCTCCTCGACGAGCCCACCAACGACCTCGACGTCGAAACCCTGAGCAGCCTCGAAAACGCCCTGCTCGAATTCCCGGGCTGCGCCGTGGTGGTCTCGCACGACCGCTGGTTCCTGGACCGGGTGGCCACCCACATCCTGGCGTACGAAGGCGACGACGAGAACCCCTCGAAGTGGTACTGGTTTGAGGGCAACTTCGAATCCTACGAGGAAAACAAGGTGCAGCGGCTCGGCCCCGACGCCGCGAAGCCGCACCGCGTCACCCACCGCCGCCTCACCCGCGACTAGCCGCCCCACCGCGACTAGGTGCCACTGCGAAAGGCCGGTTCCCAGCGGGAACCGGCCTTTCGCATACATGCCCGCGCGCAGAAGGGCGGGACTAGTCCCGGTCGGCCTTGCGCATCTGGTGCTGCAGGACTTTGGACTGGAATGCGCCAGCAACCTTGCTCTTCAGGTCTGTCGGCACGCGGACCATGCCTTCCTGGGCCACGGACGCCACGTGCAGGCCGTCGCGGTTGAAGATCTTGCCCGTGGCCAGCCCGCGGGCACCCTGGGCGCTGGGCGATTCCTGGACGTAGAGCAGCCACTCGTCAACCCGCACCGGCCGGTGCCACCACATGGCATGGTCGAGGCTGGCCACGCTCATTCCCGGGGTGATCCAGCTCAGTCCGTGCTTGCGGAGAATCGATTCCAGCAGGGTGTAGTCGCTGGCGTAGGCCAAAGCCGCCCGGTGCGTATTGGCATTGTCCGGCATGCGGCTGAAGGTCTTCATCCAGACGGCATTGCGGGCTTCCTTCTTGCCGGTGGCCGCCACATAGAGGGCAGGGTCCACGTGGCGGATGTCGAACGGCCGCTCATAGGCCCAGTGCCGCGCCACGGGATGGTCGTACTTCCCCAGCAGGTCGGCGGTGCTGGGGAGGGACTCCGGATCCGGGATTCCGGCCGGCATCTCCGACTGGTGCTCGATGCCCTCGTCCCCGGCCTGGAAGGAGGCAATCATGGAGAGGATCGGCTTCCCCTCCTGGTACGCATGGACCCGGCGTGCCGAGAACGAGCGCCCGTCCCGCAGCCGCTGCACCCCGAACGTGATGGGTTTGTCTGCGTCGCCGGGCCGGAGGAAGTATCCATGCATGGAATGCACCGTCCGGTCGTCCTCCACGGTGCGCATTCCCGCGATGAGGGACTGGGCCAGCACCTGGCCGCCAAAGACCCGCTGGTGCGGCTGGCGCTGGGACGGGCCCATGAAGATATCCTCATCCGTGCGGGCACCTTCAAGTTCACCGAGGTCCAGCAGTTCGATCAGTGAAGTGGTGGGGTCATTGATGGGTAGTTCCTGCAATCCGGCGTCCGCTTCAGTCATGGTTTGACTCTAGACGTCGCCCCGGCAGCGCTCAACCGAGCCCAGCCCGGTAGTGTTTTAGATGTGTCTGATCTCCTCACCCAGTCCTTCCGCTTCGCGGACCCCCGCGATCTTGCCGATCTGCGCACCTACGCGACCCGCGCCAAGGCCGTCGACGACGGCGCCATCCGCCTCCAGGCCGCAGGTCCGGTACTGGCCGCGTACGTCTGCGTGCTCCGGCCCCGGATCCTAGGGGAGTCCACGCCCACCATCCTTGGGCTCCGCACCATGGGCCTGGCGGAACCGTCCACCGTGGACGTCACCGTGCCGCTGGCGGCCGTCCTTGACCGGCTGGCCAGGGCGGGGGAGAACGACGCCGAACTGCCGGTCCCGCCGTCGACCGTCACAGAATCCTGGGCCGGCGTCGGAGCGCCGCGGGGAGGCTGGGAGCTGGTCGGTTCCATTCCGGACTCCGAACTGCGGGAAGCCGCGGAGGCCGGTATCACAGAGGTCGCAGGGATCATGCCGGACAACCCGGGCGCCCACATCGTTAACAACGCCCGCGCCGCGGTCTGGGGACGCGAACTCGAGGGGCACTCCGGGCTTCCGGCCGGAGCGGCGTTCGCCGCCCTCGCGCTCGGCTTCCTGGGCACCGACGAACAGAGGCTCTACCGGGCCGGGCGCTGGTTCCGCCTCAGCGGCAGCCGCGGACACGTCCTGGCCCGGACAGGTGCAGGCCTGCTCTAGCACGGACCCGCCAGCGAACCCTGGCGTGCCTAGGCCCCGGACGGGCTGTTGACCATGGAGAGCGCCGCCCGCTCCATGTAGTCCCACAGGGTGCCCTCGTACAGCGGCGGCAGCTCCAGCGAGTCCACGGCCGCGCGCATGTGGTGCAGCCAGCGGTCCTTCGCCTCCGGCGTCACCTTGAACGGCATGTGGCGCATGCGCAGCCGGGGATGGCCGCGTTCCTCGCCATAGGTGGTGGGTCCGCCCCAATACTGTTCGAGGAACATCAGGAACCGCCGCTTGGCCGGTTCCAGGTCCTCTTCCGGATACATTGCCCGCAGCAGCGGGTCTGCAGCCACGCCGTCGTAGAACACGTCGATCAGCTTCACGAAGGTCTCGTGGCCGCCAACAGCGTCATAGAAGTTGTCTGTGTAGCCCGGCTGGCTGAACGGGTCGTTGCGCATCAGCTGCCGGGGCGCGTTGGGTTCCGAAGGAGTCGGGATGGTCATGGTTACTCTGCGGCTTTCTGCTGCGGTCCGTGCTGGGCTTCGGCCTCAAGCGGCCCGGCGTCTGGCTCCTCTGCGGGGGCCACATAATTGCCCTGCGAGCGGTTTCCCACGCGAAGGATTTCGCCGTTCCGCAGGTACCAGATGGCCCCGTTGTCGTCCCGGACCCGGGTGATCCTCAGCCCGATCGACTCCACCACGCCAACCACTTCGCTGGTCTCAATGATGTCCCCGATGCCGTACTGGTCCTCGATGGTGATGAAGATGCCGGCCAGGAAGTCGCGGATGAGTTGCTGGGCGCCGAAACCGATGGCGATACCGAGGATCCCGACGCTGGTCAGCAGCGGCGCGACGTCGACGTCGAGGTTCTTCAGCACGTAGATGCTGGTGATGACGGCGAGGACCACGCCGATCACGCTGTTCAGCAGCGACCCGATGGTCCGGGCACGCTGGACACGGCGTTCGTGATCCAGTGCGCGCAGAGCGGGAGCGACCCACCGGAAATGGGGCTTCTTGAATAGAGTTGTTCCGCTGGCGACCCGTTTGGTGATCCGGGAGATCACGTAGGTTGCCACCAGCCACAGGAGGATGCCCGCACCGAGGCTGATCGCTATTCCGGCGACGTTGAACCCTGCTGGCTCAAGCGAGGCCGAAGGCGTTGTAAACATGCTGTACATCTTGTAGGGATGCTCCTAGTTGCTGTCCGGCGCCAGCCGGAATTTCCTGCCCGCGTATGCGCGGCGGGTTGGTTCCGTTTCCTTTTAAGGGTAGCGGGGTTATTCCGGTGGCCGGCTTCCGGCCGCTGTGGTAATGGGAACATGCAACACAGGGAAATTTACGCTGCGGGCGATGAAACACACCGCGTTGGCCTCCTGGTGCATCTCCTCGGCAAACGCGACGTGCGCCGGGTCGGCCACCGTCACGTGGGGGCGGAGGGTCACCGTTTCGAACTGGCCGCTGCCGTCACGGTTGAGCCGCATCAGTCCGGTGGCGTGGTCCTCATAGGACAGAACGGCCACGCCGTGCCGCACCGCCACGTGCAGGAAGGACAGCATGTGGCACTGCGCCAGGGCCGTGAGCAGCAGCTGCTCCGGGTTGTACCGGGAACGGTCGCCGTGGAAGGTGGGGTCGGCCGAGCCTTTGAGGACCGGCAGCCCGGGAATCTCGACGTCGTGGTCCCGGGAGTAGTCCCGGTACGACGACGTTCCGCTCCCGCGGTTGCCGGTCCAGCGAACAGTCAGCGAATAATTGTGCTCGTCAAGGGCCATGCCGCCAGTTTAGACGCCGGCCGGCGCGCCGCCGGGGCCCGCCGGCGTCAGCCGCCGTTCCTAGACGTCGGCCGCGCGTGCCCGCAGGGCCCGGGCGACGCCGTCGCGGTTTTCCAGCATCATGCGGCGCAGCGCCGCGCTCTCCTCCGGGAGGGACGCCAGGAACTCGTCCGTGCGGTCCACGGTGGCCTGCGTGGTCAGCTGCGCCGGGTAAAGTCCGACGACGATCTGCTGCGCCAGCGCATTGGTCCGCTCCGCGACGATTCCGGGAACCGCCTCGAAGTACTTCTCCGAGTACGGCTCCAGCAGGCGGGTGTCCAGCACGCGCGTGAACCCGGCGGCGGCCGACGCCTGAATGGCGTTGGACAGCTCGCCCTTGACCACGATCGACTCCCAGGCTGCGGCCTTCGCCTCGGGCGTGGGGATGGCCGCCTTCGCCAGAGCGGCCGCGTTCTGCCCGCTGGAGGTGTTGTCCCGTGCCAGTTCGGCGTCGATCTGCTCCTGGCCCAGCCGTCCGCCCACCACGAGGGAGGCCACAAGCTCCCAGCGCAGGTCCTGGTCCACCGCCAGCCCGGGCAGTGTGAGGGAGCCGTCCAGCAGCCCGGCCACGTTATCCAGCTGCTGCCCGCTCCGGGCCAGCAGGGCGTAGGACTTGACGAACTGCAGCTGCGCATCCGAGCCGCCCGGCACTCCTGAGGCGAGGTCCCACAGCCGGTCGGCCGCAGCCACGATGGTGGCTTCGCGGCGTTCCTCGGCAACGTAGAACGTCAGCGTGGTGGCCAGCTGCCGCAGCTGCACCAGGATCACCGAGGAGTCGCTTTCGGCGGCGATGTTGGAAAGGATCAGGTCCACGTAGCCACGGGCCGGGGTCTCGCCGTCGCGCGCGGCGTCCCAGGCCGAGCCCCACACGAGCGTGCGGGGCAGGCTCTCCCTGAAGTCCTTCAAATGCGCCGTGGCCGTGGCCAGCGACTTCTCATCCAGCCGGACCTTGGCGTAGGCGAGATCGTCATCGTTGAGGAGGATGAGGTCCGGCTGACGCAGTCCGGCCAGCGCCGGCACGTCGGTGCGTTCCCCCTCGACGTCGAGCTCCTCGCGGTGGGTGCGCTCCAGCTTTCCCTCTGCGGTGACGTCGTAGAACCCCACGGCAAGGCGGTGCGGGCGGAGCGTCGGCTGGTCGGCGACCGCCGACTGCCGGATGGCGAAGCCGGTGATCACGCCGTCCGCATCCACGGTCAGCTCGGGCTGAAGCGTGTTCACCCCGGCGGTCTCCAGCCAGAGGCGCCCCCACCGGTCCAGGTCGCGTCCGCTGGCCTTTTCCAGCTCGATCATGAGATCGCCGAGCTCGGTGTTGCCCCACGCGTGCTTGGCGAAGTACTCACGGACGCCGGCCATGAACTGCTCCGGGCCCACCCAGGCCACGAGCTGGCGCAGCACGGAGGCGCCCTTGGCGTAGGTGATGCCGTCAAAGTTGACCTCCACATCCCGGAGATCGTTGATCTCCGCGAAGATGGGATGGGTAGTGGGGAGCTGGTCCTGGCGGTAGGCCCAGGACTTCTCCACGGAGGCGAAGGTGGTCCAGGCGCTCTGGAACTTCGTGTTCTCCACGGCGGCGAGGTGGGACATGTACTCGGCAAAGGACTCGTTGAGCCAGAGGTCGTTCCACCAGCGCATGGTCACGAGGTCCCCGAACCACATGTGGGCCAGTTCGTGCAGCACGGTGATGGCGCGCCGTTCCACCTGGGCCTCCGGAACCTTGCCGCGGAAGACGTAGCCTTCGAGGATGGTCACGGCGCCGGCGTTTTCCATGGCACCGGCATTGAATTCGGGGACGAACAGCTGGTCGTACTTTTCGAAGGGGTAGGGGCAGCCGAACTGTGCCTCGAAGAACTCGAACCCCTGGCGGGTGAGTTCAAAGATGTTGTCGGCGTCCAGGTACTGCATGAGCGACTTCCGGGCGAACACGCCGAGCGGAATGAGGCGGCCGTCCGATCCCGTGACCTCGCTGCGCACGGACTGGTAGGGGCCCGCGATCAAGGCGGTGACGTAGGAGGAAAGCCGCGGGGTCGGCGCAAACTCCCAGACGGAGCGGGCGCCGCCGTCAGCTCCGGAGGACGTTTCCGCGGGCAGAGGCGTGGGGGAGTTGGAGACGACGTCCCAGTGGGACGGGGCCGTCACGGTGAACTTGAACGTGGCCTTGAGGTCCGGCTGCTCGAAGACGGCGAACATGCGGCGGGAGTCCGGCACCTCGAACTGGGTGTACAGGTACACCTCGCCGTCCACCGGGTCAACGAAGCGGTGCAGTCCCTCGCCCGTGTTCATGTACGGCGTGTCCGCCACGACGGTGAGCTCGTTGTGCGCTGCCAGGTCCGGCAACTGGATGCGGATGCCGTCGGAGACCTCTGCAGGGTCCAACGGCCGCCCGTTGAGGGTCACGCTGTGCACCGACTCGGTCACGGCGTCGATGAAGCTGGAGGAGCCGGGCGCAGCACTGAACTTTACGGTGGTGGTGGCGCCGAACACTTTCTCGCCCCTGGTCAGGTCCAGGCTTATGTCGTAGGAATCGACGGAGATCAGTTCGGCGCGTTCGCGGGCTTCGGCGCGCGTCAGGTTCATACCTGGCAAGATTGTGCCTCCAGAGAGTGGTGGGTATTACTGTGACGCCATTCTTTCATTGGCCGGGTCTTTGGCAAGTTGCGCGGATCACGTTTCCGGTCCCGCCGGCCGCGCCGCGGGAGTAGCGTTAAGGCATGGGAAAGTTCCTCGATTCGGTGGACACCAAGGCGCTGCGTTTCGCAATCGGGTTTCCCGTACTGCTTGCTGCGGCCTTCGCCGTTAGCGCCATGCTGTTGCAGCCTGACCTTCCGGCTCCCCTGGCGGTTCGCTGGGACGACGCCGGCGGTGCCGGCTTTGCGCCGTTTGCAGCCTACGTGGGCGGCGGGGCTGCGCTGATCGTCGCCGCCGGCTGGCTGGTGCTGCTGCAGGCCGTGCCCCTTTCCCGGCCCACAGTGATGCGGCGCATCATGATGGGTGCCGGCCTCACCGTGAGCCTGTTCGTGACGGCCGTGCTGGCAGCAGGCCTTGTGGGGCAGGCCGGGGTGCCCGATGCCCGGGACTCCCATGTGGACCTGATTGTGCTGGCCACGGGGAGCGGCGCCGCCCTCTCGCTGGGGGTCATCATGGGATTCGTCTTCAAAGCGGACCAGCAGTGGACACCCGAGGACGACCAGGCGCTGCAGCGCGCCCTGGAGCTGGAGCTTGACCCCGAGCTGGCCAAAGATTCGATCAGGATGTGGGTCCACGCCCGCAGCTCGGTCTTCGTCATGATCGGCATCGCCAGCCTGTTTCCGGCCTCGCTCATTTCGATCGCAGTTCCCTGGCTGGGAATCCTGCTGGTCGCCGCGGCCATCGTCGGTGCGGCCTTTCTCTTCGCCCGCGTCACGGCAGACCGGAGCGGGCTGCGGGTTTTCGTCGCCGGGATACTGCGGGTGGTGGATGTGCCGGCCGAGGCCATCTCCGCTGCCGCTCCGGCGGACGTCCGCGCGGCCGACTATGGTGGCTGGGGTTACCGCAACCACGGCGAAACCGCAGCCGTGCTGGTGAGCAGCGGACCCGCCGTCGTCGTCCGGAAAACCGACGGCCACCGGCTTGCGGTGAGCGGCGGGAACCCCGACGCCGCAGCGCGCCTCGCCGACCTACTCACCCGCGTGGCCGCGCGTGCCCGGGGGGAAGGCCGTTCGCCGTTGCAGGGAGAGGCTGACGCGTAACTGGCGAGTCATGACCTGGGTGCCACCTAGTACTCTGGGAGCTGTTGATTTTGACCTGAACAGCCCGGCTGCGCCCCGGCGCCCATGACTGAACGGAACCCACCGTGACCACAACTCCTGCATTTCCGCGCGTCCACATCGCCACCGACCACGCCGGCATGGAACTGAGCGCCCACCTGGTCAGCCACCTGGCGGCCAAGGGCTACGACGTGGTGGACCACGGGCCCAAGGAATATGACGCACTGGATGACTACCCGTCCTTCTGCATCAACGCGGCACTTGCCGTGGTGGCGGACCAGCAGGCCGGCGTGCACGCCCTGGGCATCGTGCTCGGGGGCTCGGGGAACGGCGAGCAGATTGCCGCGAACAAGGTCAAGGGCGTCCGTGCAGCCCTCGCCTGGAACCACTCCACGGCAACCCTGGCCCGGCAGCACAACGACGCCAATGTGGTGGCTGTGGGCGGCCGGCAGCACAGCGTCGACGAGGCCACCGCCCTCATTGAGGCATTCCTGCAGGAGCCCTTCAGCAACGACGAACGCCACATCCGCCGGATCGGGAAAATCGCGACCTACGAAACCACCGGCGAGGTCGTCGAGTAGTGCCCGAGGGGCATTCCATCCACCGGCTGGCCCGGCAGTTCCGCGACGTCTTTGCCGGCCGGCGGCTTGCGGTCTCGAGTCCGCAGGGCCGCTTCGCCGCCGGTGCGGCCGTGCTGGACGGCCGCACACTGGTGCGCTCGGAGGCGCACGGCAAGCACCTGTTCCTGCATTTTGAACACGGGCTCGTGCTGCACGTCCATCTGGGCCTGTACGGCGCCTGGGACTTCGGTGGCGACCGCGCGTTCCGCGGCGCGTCAAGCATCGGAGCCCCGCGCAGGGTGGGGGAGCGTGAAGAGCCGGCTGGCGCCGCGGCCGACGGCGGCGCAGCGGACTACGCCGGTCCGCCGGAACCGGTCGGTGCCGTGCGGGTGCGGCTGGCCAGCGACCACGGCTGGGCCGACTTACGCGGTGCCACGACCTGCGCAGCCATCACCGACGCCGAAGCGGAAGCGGTCCTCCGGCGCCTCGGGCCCGACCCGCTGCATGACGTGAACGGCGGCCGTGACGCCTTTATTAAGCGGCTTACGGCACGCAGTACCCCGCTGGCGACGCTGCTGATGGACCAAAAGGTGATCGCCGGCGTCGGGAATGTCTACCGGGCTGAGGTGCTCTTCCGCCAGCGCATCGATCCGCTGCTTCCGGGCCGGTCGCTCACCGCCTCCGCTGCAGGGCGGGTCTGGGACGACACGGCGGCGGTCATGGCCGACGGTGTCCGCGACGGCCGGATCATCACCACGACGGCCGGCTACTGGAGCGACCCGGATTCGCTGCCGCCCAGCGAGGAGGCCCACTTTGTCTACCGGCGGCACGGCCAACCATGCCGGGTGTGCGGCACAGCGGTGGCGCTGGCCGAGCATGCTGCCCGGAAACTGTACTGGTGCCCCACCTGCCAGCGCACGGACCAGGCCTAGGAGGCCCGGGACGCCGGAAACAGACGCCGGAAACAGGAAAGGGCCCCTCGTGCGAGGGGCCCTTCGCGGAGGGGACGACGGGAATCGAACCCGCGTAATCAGTTTGGAAGACTGAGGCTTTACCATTAAGCTACGTCCCCGGAAGAAGACAGTGTTTTCACTGCTGCTCTTCGGGCTGGCTGTTCAAGCCGGATATAACTAAACCTAATTCATGCCCCCGGTGTCAAATGTGCAAAGCCGGCGGGTATGAACGTAGACTGTCCTGTGCATTACGGGGTGTAGCTCAGCTTGGCTAGAGCACCTGCTTTGGGAGCAGGAAGTCGCAGGTTCAAATCCTGTCACCCCGACTCTGCGGCCCGGGCCGATGGCCTGGGCCGAGAATCGCGTTTGCAAGAACCCCCATCCAACAAAACCAGGAGTACTTAGACCGTGAAGAGCGCTGTCGAGAACCTCACCCCCACGCGGGTCAAGCTCAATGTTGAGGTCCCCTTTGAGGAATTGAAGCCCAGCATCGACGAGGCATACAAGACTGTTGCTTCGCAGATCTCGGTCCCTGGCTTCCGTAAGGGCAAGGTCCCCTCCAAGCTGATCGATCAGCGCGTCGGCCGCGGCTACGTGCTGGAGACGGCCATCAACGAGGGCCTCAACGGCTGGTACCAGGCTGCCGTCCAGGAATCAGGCATCCACCCGCTGAGCCGTCCCGAGGTTGAGATCACCGAGGTTCCGGACCCCTCCGCAACCGACGGCGAGCTCAAGTTCCACGCCGAGGTCGACGTCCGTCCGGAGATCGAACTCCCGGACTACGCCGGAATCAAGGTTGAGGTCGCCGCTGCCGAGTCCTCCGAGGCCGACGTCGACAAGGCCCTCGATGAGCTGCGCGGACGCTTCGGCACGCTGAAGTCCGTGGACCGCCCGGCGGCCGACGGGGACTTCCTCACCATCGACATCACGGCGACCATCGACGGCGCCGAGGTGGACTCTGCTTCCGGCCTGTCCTACCAGGTTGGTGCCGGGACCATGCTCGAAGGCATGGACGAGGCAGTGACCGGCCTCAGCGCCGACGAAGACGCCATCTTCGACACCACCCTCGTCGGCGGCGACCACGCCGGTGAAGCCGCCCAGGTCAAGGTAGTGGTCAAGTCCGTCAAGGAACGTGAGCTTCCCGAAGCGAACGACGACTTCGCCCAGCTGGCATCCGAGTTCGACACCCTCGCCGAACTGCGCGAGGACCTCGCCAAGCAGGCCGCCGACTCCAAGATCGTGGAGCAGGGCGTTGAGGCCCGCGACAAGGTCCTGGACAAGCTCGTCGAGCTCGTCGAGGTTCCGGTTCCGGACTCCGTCGTCGAAGAGCAGATCGAACAGCACTTCAAGGCCGAGAACTCCCACGGTGAGGGTGAGCACGACACCGAGGAGCACCGCGCCGAGGTCAAGGCCAACACCGAGCGCGCCTTCCAGAACGAAATCATCCTTGACGCCATTGCCGAGAAGGAAGAAGTGGGCGTCAGCCAGAACGAGCTGATCGACTACATCGTCACCACCGCCAGCCAGTACGGCATGGACCCGAACCAGTTCGCCCAGATCATCGATCAGAGCGGCCAGGTCCCGATGATGGTTTCCGAGGTCCGCCGCCGCAAGGCGCTGGCAGTCGTTCTCGGCCAGGCCGAGGTCACGGACTCCGAGGGCAACAAGGTTGACCTGAGCGATTTCGTTCGCCCCGCAGGCCAGGACGAGGCCCAGGCCGCCGAAGGCGAAGCTTCCGAAGAGGCAGCCGAGGTCGCCCCCAGCGACGATCCCGCAGCCGCGAAGTTCTAACAGCTGCGAAGTTCTGACAGCATGACGGCAGCCCCCGGATCCGATGATCCGGGGGCTGCTTCGTTTAACCCTGCCGTGCCGTCGAAGGGGCCGCGGCGCCAGCTGCCGGGGATCGTGCGCCGTCAGCGAACAGCGCGATTTCGGCGAACAAAACCGCTGCGAAAGCGGTTAGTGTCCAAGTAGTGAAGTTCAGTGATGTCACCGTCACCAGCGAGAGGTAAGTAAATATGTCACAGCAAGCAGGGGCGCCCCGCATGGCAACTGTCGATCCGGCAGCCCAGGACAACTACATCTACAACCGACTGCTGAAAGAGCGCATCATCTGGCTTGGCTCCGAGGTCCGCGATGAAAACGCGAACGCCATCTGCTCTCAGCTGCTGCTCCTGTCCGCCGAGGACCCGAGCAAGGACATCTACCTCTACATCAACTCTCCCGGCGGCTCCGTGACGGCCGGCATGGCGATCTACGACACCATGCAGTTCATCCCCAACGACGTCGTCACCGTCGCCACCGGGCTTGCCGCTTCCATGGGCCAGTTCCTGCTGTCTTCCGGCACCAAGGGGAAGCGGTACGCCACCCCGAACGCCCGCATCCTGATGCACCAGCCCTCGGGCGGTATCGGCGGTACCGCCTCCGATATCAAGATCCAGGCTGAGCTCATCCTGCACATGAAGAAGGTCATGGCTGAGCTGACAGCCGAACAGACCGGCCAGACGGTGGACACGATTCTGAAAGACAACGACCGCGACAAGTGGTTCACCGCAACCGAAGCACTCGAATACGGCTTCTTCGATAAGATCTCCGCGCACGCCGGCTCGGTAGCCGGCGGCGGCGGAACGGCCCAGAACTAAACCGGCACGCAGAGCGAACTGAATCCAGGAGTAAAGAACATGAACTACAATTTCGGCTCGACTGCCGGCAACCTGCCGACCAGCCGCTATGTGCTGCCCCAGTTCGAAGAGCGCACGCCGTATGGCTTCAAGCGCCAGGATCCGTACACCAAGCTGTTCGAGGACCGCATCATCTTCCTCGGTGTCCAGGTTGATGACGCCTCGGCCGACGACGTGATGGCACAGCTTCTGGTGCTGGAGTCCACCGATCCGGACCGCGACATCACCCTCTACATCAACTCCCCGGGCGGTTCCTTCACCGCCATGACCGCGATCTACGACACCATGACGTACATCCGCCCGGAAATCCAGACCGTCTGCCTTGGCCAGGCGGCCAGCGCCGCGGCCGTGCTGCTGGCGGCGGGAACGCCCGGAAAGCGGCTGGCCCTGCCGAACGCCCGCGTGCTGATCCACCAGCCCTCGCTGTCCGGCGGCCAGGGCGGCCAGGCCTCCGACCTGGAGATCCAGGCGGCCGAGGTCATGCGGATGCGCTCCTGGCTGGAAGACACCCTGGCCAAGCATTCCGGCCGGACCCCGGAGCAGGTCAACAATGACATCGAGCGGGACAAGATCCTCACCGCCGCCGAGGCCCAGAGCTACGGCCTGATCGACCAGGTGCTGGATTCGCGCAAGATCAAGCCGCAGGCGATTGCCAGATAGCAGCGGCTGACCCAGACGCCGGTGCGGTTCAGATTTTTGGACCGCACCGGCGTCTGGTTTCCACCTCTCGGGCAGAATGTGACCTAGAGTGGATGTAATCATGGCCAGTCTGCGAGAAGATGGCCGGGATGCAAACAACCGGTGCAGGGCTGCACTCGCAGCAAGATACTAAGGGGTTCACATATGGCTCGGATTGGCGAGAGCACGGATCTGCTCAAGTGCTCTTTCTGCGGAAAGAGCCAGAAGCAGGTGCGGAAGCTCATTGCCGGGCCCGGCGTCTATATCTGCGACGAGTGCATTGAACTCTGCAACGAGATCATTGAAGAAGAGCTCGCCGAAGTGGCCGATCTGGGCAGTTTTGAACTTCCCAAGCCCCGCGAAATCTTCGACTTCCTGCAGGAATACGTCATCGGCCAGGAACCTGCCAAACGCTCCCTCGCCGTCGCGGTCTACAACCACTACAAACGGATCCAGGCCGGCCACGCCCCCAAGAGCGGCAGCCTGGCGGACGGTGTCCACCACGACGACGTCGAGATCGCCAAGTCCAACATCCTCCTGATCGGCCCCACCGGCTGCGGCAAGACCTACCTGGCACAGACCCTCGCCCGCCGGCTCAACGTCCCCTTCGCGGTCGCCGACGCGACGGCGCTGACCGAAGCCGGCTACGTCGGCGAGGACGTCGAAAACATCCTGCTGAAGCTCATCCAGGCAGCCGACTACGACGTCAAAAAGGCCGAGCAGGGCATCATCTACATCGACGAGATCGACAAGATCTCGCGCAAGAGCGAGAACCCGTCCATCACCCGCGACGTCTCGGGTGAAGGTGTGCAGCAGGCGCTGCTGAAGATCCTCGAGGGCACGGTGGCTTCGGTTCCGCCGCAGGGCGGCCGCAAGCACCCCCACCAGGAGTTCATCCAGATCGACACCACCAACGTGTTGTTCATCGTGGCCGGCGCGTTTGCCGGACTCGAGGAAATCATTGGGTCCAGGTCCGGGCGCAAAGGCATCGGGTTCGGTGCGCCGCTGAACGAGGTCAAGAACAACACCGACTCATACGGCGAGGTGATGCCGGAGGACCTGCTGAAATTCGGCCTCATCCCCGAATTCATCGGACGCCTCCCGGTGATCACCACGGTCTCGAACCTGGACCGGCCGGCGCTGATCCAGATTCTCTCCACCCCCAAGAACGCGCTGGTGAAGCAGTACCAGAAAATGTTCCAGCTGGACGGCGTCGAGCTCGTGTTCGACGACGCCGCGCTGGACCTGATCGCGGACCAGGCGCTCGAGCGCGGCACCGGCGCCCGCGGGCTTCGCGCCATCATGGAGGAAGTCCTCCTGCCGGTGATGTTCGATCTACCCAGCCGCGACGACATCGCCAGCGTGGTCATCACGGCGGACGTCGTGGCGAAGAAGGCACAGCCCACCATGATCGCGCACGACGTCGTGGCCAAGCGGCGGAATAAATCCGCATAGTTCCCGGCTGTGCTTAACGGCGTGCCTGTGGTGCGCCGTCCCCGCTGATCTTCCACGTGATGCACTCGCGCGCGCCGATGCGAGACCACTGCGAACAGCCATGCCCGCCACGAACAGTGAAGGAATTCACCCATGACTGAGACCCTCTCCAACAAGGCAGACTTCTGGTTCGATCCCCTGTGCCCGTTCGCCTGGATCACCTCGCGCTGGATCGGCGAGGTGGAAAGTGTCCGCGACATTACCACCGACTGGCGCGTGATGAGCCTGTCCGTGCTCAACGAAGGCCGCGAGCTGGACCCCACGTACCGCGAAGCCATGGACAAGGGGTGGGGCCCGGTCCGCGTGATAATCGCCGCCCAGGAACAGCACGGCGACCAGATGGTCAAGCCGCTCTACGACTCCATGGGCTCGCAGATCCACGACGGCGGACAGAAGGACTTTTCGATCGTCATCAGCAAGGCCCTCGCGGATTGCGGGCTTCCCGCCGAACTGGCGCAGGCTGCGGAGTCCGACGCCTTCGACCCCCAGCTCCGTGCCAGCCACGAACAGGGGATTTCGCTGGTGGGCCAGGACGTTGGGACCCCGGTGGTTGCCTTCAACGGCACGGCATTCTTTGGTCCCGTGCTCACGCGCATTCCGCGGGGCGAGGAGGCCGGCCGTCTGTGGGACGCCACTGTCACGCTGGCGTCCTACCCGCACTTCTTTGAGATCAAGCGCAGCCGGACGGAAAGCCCGGCGTTCAACTAGCCGTCCGCCCCGTTTGGGGACCGCCAAGGGCCCTGGGAGAACTACACGAGAGTAGTTCTCCCGGGGCTCTTGCGCATCCAAAAGCAGGGGACCAGAATAGTTCTTACCCACTTCGAAAGAAGAGGGACGCAAGAACCAAAGATTCAGTGACATGCATCTAACGCAGCCTTTGGCAAAGTTAGAAGCAGGCTACCAGTGACAAGGTAGGAAGACCTGAAATTTCTAAGGATCTTGCCAGACTGTCAAAGATGTCACCAGACAGCCGAAAAGTCGAAGCCCCACCAACCGCAAAAAGCTGATGGGGCTTCCCCTTTGCCCAAAAACAGAAGCCCCACCAGCGCCGGACGCTGATGGGGCTTTTCTGCTCTCCGGATGGTGATCAGGCCGGCGCGTTCTCCTCGGCAGGAACCAGCACCACGTCGCCGACGGTCAGTTCGCCGTCGCCGGTCTCCAGCACGATGTCCTGGGCGTTCGCCGCAGCCTTCAGGTCATTGAGGCCGGCCCGCAGCTGGGCCACGAGCGGGCCGCTGGCCGTAATCGTCGCCGTGAGCACCTCGGTGCGCTGCTTGACCTTGGCCTCGGACTTGGCCTTGCGGATGCCGCTGAGCGCAATGCCCACGGTGCCCAGCATGGCGGTGTCGCCGTCGGTGATCTCCAGCGGCGCCGGCCAGGCGGCACGGTGCACGGAGCCCGTCCGCCACCAGCTCCAGACCTCTTCGGTGGCGAAGGGCAGGAACGGGGCGAAGAGGCGGAGCAGGGAATCCAAGGCTGTGGCCAAGGCAGCGAGCACGGAGGCCTGCTCGGTTTCGCCGGCGGCCCCGTAGGCGCGGTCCTTGATGAGCTCCACATAATCGTCCGTGAACTGCCAGAAAAAGCTTTCGGTGATCTGCAACGCACGGGCGTAGTCGTAGTTCTCGAACGCCTTGGTGGACTGTGCCACCACGTCCGAGAGCTGAGCCAGAAGCGCACGGTCCAGTGGATTGGTCAGTACGGACAGGTCCGTCGAAACCACCGAGTTCTCAGTCGCCCCAAGGTTCAGCACGAACTTGGACGCGTTCAGGAGCTTGATGGCCAGGCGGCGGCCAATCTTCATCTGTGCGATCTCGTAGGCCGTATCGGCACCCAGCTTGGCGGAGGCCGCCCAGTACCGCACGGCGTCGGAGCCGTACTCGTTCAGGACATCGGTCGGCACTACAACGTTGCCCTTGGACTTGGACATCTTCTTGCGGTCAGGGTCCAGGATCCAGCCGGAAATGGCGGCGTGCTTCCACGGGGCGCAGTCCTGCAGGGCATCCGCCCGCACTGCGGAGGAGAACAGCCACGTCCGGATGATGTCGTGGCCCTGCGGGCGGAGATCGAACGGGTAGACCTTGGCGAACAGCTCCTCGTCCCGGCTCCAGCCGCCCACGATCTGCGGGGTCAGGGAGGACGTGGCCCACGTGTCCAGGACGTCGGCGTCGCCCGTGAAGCCGTTGGGCTGGTCGCGCTGGGCCTCGTCGAAGCCGGGCGCCGCGTCCGCGGCCGGGTCCACCGGCAACTGCTCGTCGGCGGGCAGGATGGGGGCGTCATAGTCAGGGTTGCCCTGGGCATCCAGCGGGTACCAGACCGGGATGGGAACGCCGAAGAACCGCTGGCGGGACACGAGCCAGTCACCGTTCAGGCCGGCGATCCAATTCTCGTACCGGGAGCGCATGAACGCCGGGTGGAACTCGATCTCGTGGCCGCGGGCAATCAGGCGCTCGCGGCGGTCCTCGTCGCGGCCTCCGTTGCGGATGTACCACTGGCGGGAGGTGACAACCTCAAGAGGCTTGTCGCCCTTTTCAAAAAAGTTCACCGGGTGGGTGATCTTCTTGGGCTCGCCATCCATCAGGCCGGCCTCGGTGAGCAGCTCCACCACGGCCTCCTTCGCGGAGAAGACCGTTTTTCCGGCGATGGCTGCATACGCCTCGCGGCCGGCGTCGGTGGTGATCCAGTCCGGCGTGTCGGCGAGGATGCGGCCGTCGCGGCCCACGATGGCACGCGTGGGGAGCTGGAGTTCCCGCCACCAGGTGACATCCGTCAGGTCGCCGAAGGTGCAGACCATGGCAATACCCGAGCCCTTGTCCGCCTTGGCGAGGGGGTGGGCCTTGACCTCCAGCTCGACGTCGAAGAGCGGGGACTTCACGGTCTTGCCGAACAGCGGCTGGTAGCGCTCGTCGTCGGGGTTTGCCACGAGCGCGGCGCACGCGGCGAGCAGTTCGGGACGCGTGGTCTCGATGAAGATCTTCTCGCCGTCGGCGGTGAAGAACGGGTACCGGTAGTACGCGCCCGGCACTTCGCGGTCCTCGAGCTCGGCCTGCGCGACGGCGGTGCGGAACGTGACGTCCCACAGGGTGGGGGCTTCGGCCATGTAGGCGTCGCCGGCCGCCAGGTTCGCGAGGAAGGCACGCTGGGACACCGCGCGGGAGGTGTCATCGATGGTGCGGTAGGTGAGGTTCCAGTCGACGGACAGGCCGAGGGTCTGGAACAGGTTCTCGAAGACCTTTTCGTCCTCGACGGCGAGCTCCTCGCACAGATCGATGAAGTTCTGCCGGGAAACGACGTCGAAATCCCGCTGGTTCTTCGCGGGCTGCGCCGGCGGCCGGTAGTCGGCGTTGTAGGGGATGGCCGGATCGCAGCGGACGCCGTAGTAGTTCTGGACGCGGCGCTCGGTGGGCAGGCCGTTGTCATCCCAGCCCATCGGGTAGAAGACGTTCTTGCCGGTCATGCGCATGAAACGGGCCTGGACGTCCGTCTGCGTGAAGGAGAACATGTGGCCCACGTGCAGTGAACCCGATGCAGTCGGTGGGGGAGTGTCAATCGAGTAGACCTGCTCCCGGGTGGTGTCCGGGTTGAACTTGTAAGTCCCTTCCTCGAGCCAGCGCTGCGTCAGGGCAGCTTCGAGCCCTTCGAGGGCGGGCTTGTCCGGAACGTTGATAGGGGCGGTGGTGGGCGTGTCTGTACCCTGATTTGCTTCAGCCATGGAGCAATTGTTTCATGGCCGCTGCCGGGTTCTTGCAGCGGCGGTGTCCGTGACACCTGCAGTAGCATGCCCGGTATGGAGAACGCGCACGGCCGTTTCGTGACCAAGCGGATCTATGATGAGCCCGCGGACGACGACGGCTGCCGGGTATTGGTGGACAGGCTGTGGCCGCGCGGGGTCAGCAAGGAGCGCGCCGGTTTGGAGCTGTGGCTCAAGGACATCGCGCCGTCGCCGCCCCTCAGGCAGGAATTCGCCCACATGAAGGAGCGGTTCGACGACTTCCGCGAGCAGTATGAATCGGAGCTTGAACAGAACCCGGCGGTGGGGCAGTTGCTGGAACTCGCGGCGCGGGAGGGCAAGGTGACCCTGCTGTACGGCGCCAAGGATCCGGAGGTGAACCATGCCCGGGTGCTGCTGGAGTTCCTGCAGTCGCGGCACGGCTGAGACGTTCGCCGGATGCCGTTAGGGTGGTGCCATGACTGAGGCATCGAGCAATAAAGCAGCTGTAGTTACCGGTGCGAGCACCGGCATTGGCGAAGCGACCGTCCGCGCGCTGAGGGCCGAGGGATGGACGGTCTACGCCGTTGCCCGGCGCCAAGAGCGGCTGGACGCCCTGGCGGCAGAAACGGGTGCCGTCGCCATTCCCGCCGACATCGCCGAGGACGCGGACGTCGCCAGGCTCCTGGCCGCTGTGACCGCCGGCGGCGGGATCGACACCCTGGTGAACATCGCCGGCGGCGCCCGCGGGGCAGATCCCGTGGGACGGGCGCAGACGGACGACTGGGAGTGGATGTTCCGGGTCAACGTCCTTGGCACCATGAAACTTACCCGCGCATTCCTGCCCATGCTGCGCGAGCACGGCGAGGGAACCGTCCTGAACCTGACCTCCACGGCCGGACTCGTGGCCTACGAGGGCGGCGCCGGCTACAACGCGGCCAAGTTCGCCCAGCACGCCGTGACCAATGCCCTGCGGCTGGAGGAGGCCGAAAACAACGTCCGCGTGATTGAAGTGGCGCCGGGGCTGGTGCGCACCGAGGAATTCGCGCTTATGCGGCTGGGCGATGAACAGGCGGCGCAGAAGGTCTACGAGGGCGTGGAAAAGCCGCTGACGGCGGAGGACGTGGCGGATGTGGTGCGCTACGCCGTCTGCGCACCGCACCACGTGAACCTGGACCAGATCGTGATCCGGCCCGTCGCGCAGGCAGCCAACCACAAGATCATCCGCAAAAAGGCCTGACGGCCGGCCCCTGGTCCTAATCTGCCGCCGGGACGGCCAGGGTGGCCAGGATCGCGGCATGGTCGGTTCCCGGGACCCGGTGCACCGCATAGCCGGAGCTCGCGATCTGTGGACTCGTGACGAGATGGTCGATGGCAATGCCTGGCAGCGGCACGCCTTCCATCGGCCAGGTGGGGGTCAGCCGCCGGCCGGCCGCTGTCCCCACGTCCACCAACTTCGGACCCGGGCCGCCGTCGAGCACCGCCCTGAACTCGGAGTGGTCGTAGGTGGCGTTGAAGTCGCCAATCAGCAGGCGGTTGGCAGGCTGTGCACCTGAATTGTCCTGGGCTGCGGATCCGCCCTGCGCGGCTGAACCGCCCTGGGCTACGGGACCGTCCTGCGCAGCCGACCCGCCGGGCGCGGCCAGGCGACCCAGCGCCGCGAGGTCGCTGCGCCACTGCGCGACGCGGACGTCCACCGGGGGCAGCGCATGCACGTTCGTGACCTCCAGGACAGCGGTGCGGCCCGCCTCCTTCACCGTGAGGCGGACGGTCGGCATCTGGAAGGGCGTATCCGGCAGCAGTCCGACGGGCTCCATCGGGTGGGCCGCATAGATTGCGCTGCCGGCGCCGTTGTCAGTGGGGCTGCTGATCCTGTGCGGCAGCAGGCGTCCCAAGCCCTCCGCGGCCAGCCGGTCCTCAAAGGCCTGCGTGTGTTCCTGGACCGCGAGCAGTTCCACGCCGTTTTCCCGGACCAGGCGGACGATCTCCGCGGCATCCGCTTCACCGAACTGTGAATTGATGTTCATGGCCGTGAGCCCCGTGCTGGAACGGGAGGCATCGGCAATGCTGCGGCCGGCGTCCAGCGGAAAGAGCCAGAACAGCTGGGCGGCCAGCAGAATCATGGCCACAGCGGTGATCCACGCGCGGCGGCCAGCCACCGCCAGCCCCAGCGCCAGGACTGCCGGGACCACCAGCCATGGGGTGAACGACAGCAGCTGTACCACCGGCGTCGGCCACTGGGCCGGAACAGCCCGAAAGATCGACAAGGAAACCACCGGCACAAGGACTGCCACCGCCAGCATTCGGCACGCGAAGGCGGCACCGTGAGGCGGTGCGGCCGGTTGTGGGAGAGCGGGGTCCCGTCGGGCGGGCCCGGGGGCGGAGGCGGTCATGCCCTCGAGTCTAGGCAGGATCGGGTCGCGGCAGGAATCGGCGCAGGAAGCCTGTTCTGCCGGCCCTGACCGGTTATGGAGTCCGCAAGCACAGCCGCTAGACTTGTGGCAACAGCTTTGACCCGGCCATCACCGGTGAGCTTCCGGAAGAACACCCGGCGCGCCTTCGGCGTGCAGGGCCAGTAGAACCGGACGGGTAAGCCCGTCACAGCAGTAATGAGCGGCCGGTGCCGGAGCAGCCCCCTGGGGCGGTCCCGGTCCCGGTAAGTGAGGTGGTACCGCGGTACCGGTGCGTTGGACGGCGAAAGCCGGCCAGCAGTGCACGGGCCGTCCTCGCATCCTGAATGATCCACTTGTTCACCAGCTCAACCCAGGATGTCGAGATGACCTATTACCCCAAGGCCTCTGCCGCAGCGCCAGGCGCCAACACCTCCGGCGTATCCACCTCCGTGAAGTTTCCGGAGATTGAGGAGCGGATCCTCAAGTACTGGGACGAGGACGGCACTTTCCAGGCGAGCATTGACCAGCGCAGCGCTGACCTGCCCGGCGGCGCCCCGGGCAGCAACGAGTTCGTCTTCTACGACGGCCCTCCCTTCGCCAACGGCCTGCCGCACTACGGACACCTGCTGACCGGCTACGCCAAGGATTTGGTGGGCCGCTACCAGACCCAGCGCGGCAAGCGCGTCGAGCGCCGCTTCGGCTGGGACACCCATGGGCTGCCTGCCGAGCTGGAGGCAATGAAGCAGCTGGGCATGACGGACAAGACCCAGATCGAGGCCATGGGCATCGACAAGTTCAACGACGCCTGCCGGGCATCGGTCATGAAGTACGCCAACGAATGGCGGGCCTACGTCACCCGCCAGGCCCGCTGGGTGGACTTCGACAACGACTACAAAACACTCAACGTCGAGTACATGGAGTCGGTGCTGTGGGCCTTCAAGCAGCTGCACGAGAAGGGCCTGACGTACAACGGCTACCGCGTGCTGCCCTACTGCTGGAAGGACGAGACGCCGCTGTCCAACCATGAGTTGCGTATGGACGACGACGTCTACAAGAACCGCCAGGACCAGACCGTTACGGTGACGTTCCCCATCACGCCGGGGAAGTCGGAACTCTCCCGGCAGCTGGCCGGCGTGCAGGCACTCGCCTGGACCACCACTCCCTGGACCCTGCCCACCAACCTGGCGCTCGCCGTCGGGCCTGACATCACTTACGCGGTGCTGCCCGCCGGGCCGAACGGCGTCAAGGCCGCCTCGGCGGACGCACCCGTCACCGGCAGCTTCCTGCTGGCCGAAGACCTGCTGGGCACCTACGCGAAGGACCTGGGGTACGACGACGGCGCTGCCGCGGCCGCCACCGTCACCTCCACCCACACCGGCGCCGAGCTCGCAGGGCTCCGCTACGAGCCGCTGTGGCACGACTTCAGCGACACCGAGAAGTTCGGCACCGAAAACGCGTGGCAGTTCCTCGTGGCCGACTATGTCACCACCACCGACGGAACAGGCATCGTCCACCAGGCACCCGCCTACGGTGAGGACGACCAGAAGGTCTGCGAGGAGGCCGGCATCCCGGTCATCCTGTCCGTGGACGAAGGCGCCAAGTTCCTGCACCTGTTCGCCCACGGCGACCTGCACGACATCGTCGGGCTGCAGGTGTTCGAGGCCAACAAGCCCATCACCCAGGTGCTGCGCGCCCAGGGGCGCCTGGTCCGCCAGGCCAGCTACGAGCACAGCTACCCGCACTGCTGGCGCTGCCGCAACCCGCTGATCTACCGCGCCGTCTCCTCCTGGTACGTTGAGGTCACCAAGTTCCGGGACCGCATGTCCGAGCTGAACCAGGAGATCAACTGGATCCCCGGGAACGTCAAGGACGGCCAGTTCGGCAAGTGGCTCGCCAACGCCCGCGACTGGTCCATCAGCCGCAACCGCTACTGGGGCAGCCCCATCCCTGTCTGGCAGTCCACGGACCCCGAGTACCCGCGGACCGACGTCTACGGCTCGCTCGCCGAGATCGAGGCGGACTTCGGCCGCCTGCCGCTGAACAACGACGGCCAGATCGACCTGCACCGGCCCTTCATCGACGAACTGACCCGCCCCAACCCGGACGACCCCCGCACTCCGGAAGAGGGCCAGTCCGTCATGCGCCGCGTGGAGGACGTCCTGGACGTCTGGTTCGACTCCGGCTCCATGCCCTACGGCCAGGTCCACTACCCGTTCCAGAACGAGGCGTGGTTCGACACCCACAACCCGGCGGACTTCATCGTGGAGTACATCGGGCAGACCCGCGGCTGGTTCTACATGCTGCACATCCTGTCCACGGCACTGTTCGACCGTCCGGCCTTCCGCAACGTGATCAGCCACGGCATCGTGCTGGGTTCGGACGGGCAGAAGATGTCCAAGAGCCTGCGCAACTACCCCGACGTCTCCGAGGTCCTGGACCGCGACGGTTCCGACGCCATGCGCTGGTTCCTCATGGCCAGCCCCATCCTGCGCGGCGGCAACCTTGTGGTCACCGAACAGGGCATCCGCGACGGCGTCCGCCAGGTCATCCTGCCGCTGTGGAATGTGTACAGCTTCTTCACGCTGTACACGAACGCCGCTGCCGGCGGCGCCGGCTACGACGCCAAGCTGCGCTACGACGGCTACTCCGACACCCTGGACCAGTACCTGCTGGCCAACACCGGGGACCTGGTCCGCAATGTGACCGCCCAGCTGGACAGCTACGACATCTCCGGCGCCTGCGATGAACTCCGCAGCTACCTGGACATGCTCACCAACTGGTACGTGCGCCGCAGCCGCCAGCGCTTCTTCGACGAGAGCGTGGACGCTTTCGACGCGCTCTACACCGCGCTCGAGGCCGTCTGCCGCGTGTCCGCCTCGCTGCTGCCGCTGGTGTCCGAGGAGATCTGGCGCGGCCTCACCGGCGGACGCTCCGTGCACCTGGCCGACTGGCCGGACGCCGAGCTGTTCCCGGCCAACCCTGCGCTGGTCGAGGCAATGGACCGCGTGCAGCAGATCTGCTCCACCGGGTCGTCCCTGCGCAAGGCCGCGAACCTGCGCGTGCGCCTGCCGCTGCAGGAACTCACCGTCGTGGCACCCGGCGCGGATGCCCTGGAAGGGTTCGCTGCCGTCGTCGCCGATGAACTGAACCTGCGCTCCGTCCGCCTCCTTGACGCCGCCAGTGCCTCCCCGGAGGAGTTCGGCATCGAGCAGAAGCTCGTGGTCAACGCCCGCGCCGCCGGCCCGCGGCTGGGCAAGAACGTCCAGCTCGCCATCAAGGGCTCCAAGTCAGGTGACTGGTCAGTTTCTGACGCCGGAGTGGTGACCGCCGGCGGGCTCGAGCTGGAGCCGCAGGAATACACACTCGAGACCGTGGTGGCAGAGTCCGAGGGCGGTTCAGCCTCTGTCGCAGTATTGCCGGGCGGCGGTTTTGTGGTCCTGAACACCGAGGTCACGCCCGAGCTCGAGGCCGAAGGGCTGGCGCGGGACATGGTCCGCTCCATCCAGCAGGCGCGCAAGGACGCCGGACTCAACGTGAGCGACCGGATTCGGACCACGATCTCGGCGCCTCTGAACCTTGTCGACGCCCTGAAGGCGCACGAACACCTCGTGGTGACCGAGACACTCACGGTGGAACTGGGCTTGCACTCCAACGGAGATGACACAGAGCTGCAGATCGCCGTCGAAAAAGTAGAGGCCTGAATCATATGACTGACGAATTTTCCGTCGAGAGCGTCTACGCCGAGCTGCTGGGCCGGGCGCCGGAAAACAAGATGGAGCCTCGGCTGGCGCCGCTGTTCCGCGCCATGGATGTGCTGGGGGAGCCGAACAAGGCCTTCCCGATCATCCACATCACCGGCACCAACGGAAAAACCTCCACGGCCCGGATGATCGAGGCCGGCCTGCGCGCCCACGGCCTCAGCACCGGCCGCTACACGAGCCCGCACCTGTCCAAGGTCACGGAACGGATCAGCCTGGACGGGGCCCCGGTGTCCGACGAGACGTTCGTGCGCATCTGGGACGAGATCCGGCCCTACCTGCAGATCGTGGACGACGAACTCACTGCCGAGGGCCAGCCCCGGCTCACGTACTTCGAATGCCTGACCATCCTTGCCTTCGCCGTCTTCGCCGACCAGCCGGTGAACGTGGCCATCATGGAGGTGGGGCTCGGCGGCATCACGGATGCCACCAATGTGGGTGACGGCCAGGTGTCAGTGGTGACCCCCATCTCGCTTGACCACACGGACCTGCTGGGCGACACCACAGAGGACATCGCCTACGAGAAGGCCGGCATCATCAAACCCGGCGGCTTCCTCATCAGTGCGGCCCAGCCGGTGGACGCCGCCCAGGTGTTGCTGGAGAAAGCCCGCGAAGTCCAGGTGCCCTTCAAGTTCGAAGGCGTGGAATTCGGCGTCGAATCCCGGCAGGTGGCCGTCGGCGGACAGGTGGTGACCGTCCAGGGCATCGCCGGGCGCTACCAGGACCTCATGGTTCCGCTGCACGGATCCCACCAGGCCGAGAACGCGGCCGTTGCCGTGGCCGCTCTTGAAGCATTCCTTGGGGGCGGCGAAAAGGAGCTGTCCGCGGAGGTGCTGCAGGAGGCCTTTGCCACGGTCACCTCACCGGGCCGCCTCGAGGTGCTCCGCACCGCGCCCACCATCATCGTGGACGCTGCGCACAACCCGGAGGGCATCCGCGTCTCGGCCGAAGCCATCGAGGAGGCCTTCAGCTTCAGCAAGATCGTCGTGGTGGTCGGTGTCCTCAGGGAAAAGGACGCCGAGGAGATTCTCCGCCAGCTCAAGGAGTCCCTCGGCGGCCTTGCCGAGGAATTCTGCTTCACCCAGTCGAACTCGCCGCGGGCGGTCCCCGCCGCGGAACTGGCGGAGCTCGCCGTCGACCTCGGTTTTGGCGAGGAGAACATCCACATCGCCGAGAAACTGGACGACGCCCTCGAGTGGGCCGTGGAACGGGCGGAGGCCAACGAGGACCTGGCCGGTGGCGTGCTGGTGACCGGTTCCATCACCCTGGTGGCGGATGCCCGCATCCTGCTTGGAAAAACGGAGGCCTGACCCGTGGCGAAGCTGACGAAAGCCCAGCGGGAATGGCGGCCGGGCATGCCGAAGAAGCGCCGGTCCACCAAGGTCATGTTCGCGTCCACCGTGCTGCTGCTGGAAGGCTTCGTGGCCTTCTTCGCCACGCTGGCCGTGTTCGGACTGCGCCGCAGCGAGCTGTCCCCGGTGCTGATTCTGTCCGTGGGCATCGGGCTGAGCGTGGTGTTGGTGCTGGCCTGCGCCGTCCTGTCCAAACCGTGGGGCGTTGGCCTCGGCTGGCTCCTGCAGCTGGTGCTCATCCTCGGCGGTTTCGTGGAACCGATGATGTTCCTCGTGGGCGCGCTGTTTGCCCTGGCCTGGTGGTACGGGATCCGGACCGGCATCCGGCTCGACAGGGAAGCCGCGCAAAGAGCCCGGGAACAGGCCGAATGGGAAGCCGCGCACTCGGACGGAGCCTCCGATGAAGGCGCCGGCCAAAACCCGTAGACTTACCCGGAAACCCACAACCAACCGCATTGGAGCAGCTGTGAGCATTGAGCGCACCCTCGTCCTGATCAAGCCCGACGGCGTCACCCGGAACCTGACCGGCGAAATCCTTGGCCGCATCGAGGCGAAGGGCTACACCCTGGCCGAGCTCAAGAAGGTCAACGCCACCCGGGAACTGCTCGAGCAGCACTACGAAGAGCACGTGGGCAAGCCGTTCTACGAGCCGCTGGTCGACTTCATGCTCAGCGGCCCTGTGGTCGCCGCGATCTTCGAAGGCCACCGCGTCGTCGAGGGTTTCCGCTCGCTGGCCGGCACCACGGACCCCACGACGGCGGCTCCGGGCACCATCCGCGGTGACTTTGGCCGCGACTGGGGCCTGAAGGTCCAGCAGAACCTGGTCCACGGCTCGGATTCCGTCGACTCGGCCGAGCGCGAGATCAAGATCTGGTTCCAGCCCTAGCCAGTCAAGCCCGAACGTACACTTGTGGCCCCTGTCTCTTCGGAAGCAGGGGCCACAAGTGTACGTTCGCGCTGGGTGTGGGGGCTTAAGTGTACGTTCGCGCTGGGCGATCAGAAGCCGGAGGTGCCGATGAACACCTGGATGAAGGCGAAGAAGATGGTGGCGATGACGGCCACGTAGAGCAGTGCGGTGATGATCCATCCGGAATCGCCGAGAACCCTGGCCACGGCGGCGGGCGCCGGGATGGCCCCGCGGACAATGTTGCGGACCGTGACCCAGACGAAAAGGGGAATCATGGCTGCCCACACCACCATGCAGAACGGGCACAGGATGCGGATCTCGTAGAGTGCCTGGAACCAGAGCCACACGACGAAAGCGAAGCCGAGCGTCACGCCGGTCTGCAGTCCCAGCCAGTACCACCGGCTGAACCGGGCGCCGGACAGCAGCGCCATTCCGACCGTGATGATCACGGCGAAGGCCACAATGCCGATGAACATGTTGGGAAAGCCGAAAACTGAACTTTGCGGAGTCTGCATCACCTGGCCGCAGGAGATCCACGGGTTCACATCGCACACGGTGGTGTGGTTGGGGTCCTTGAGAACCTCAAGCTTTTCCAGCACGAGGATGCCCGAAGCGAGCCATCCCACGATGCCGGTGATGACCAGCAGCCACCCGAAGGGGCGGTCGCGGGTCATGGCTGGCTGGGCAGCCTCGGCAGATGCCGAAGGTCTGAGGGCTTCGCCGGCGTACTCGTGCTCGGAATCCGTGCCGGTGGAAGACGAAATGCTGGGCATGGGGCTGGCGTCCTTTATCTGGTGTGCTCCTGCCCAGATTGTATCGCCGTACTCTGGGTAAAAGCTTGGCGCAGTGGGACGCCCCCGGCGCACTTGACTGCCTTTGTCACGCAATGACGGCGATTTTGAACTGCTGTGTGAGAGAATGAACGTGGCTGGATCGCGAACCACATTCGGGTTCCAGTCCGGTGGCTTGTTCCCAAGACCGCCAATGAGAAGCAGCGGAGGCCCGGATAACGGAAATCCTGCCTCCCGCATTCCATTGGACGGCACCTGGTTGTGGATTGCAGAAACAACGGGTTCCAGTAACATTTCCGCCGGCCTTTCAGGGCTGCCGCACCCCACTGCCGGTGCGAACCTGAGGGTATCCAATTGACTTCTGTCAACGCCTGCGGGTTTTGACAATATGTGCCCCAACGGGTGCCGGATGTGGCGGCATGTCAGGGGCAGGAGTGTCGCCACATATGGATAATGACCAGTTAAACGCCGTTAATGAAGATCCGGCAGCCAGCGGGGAAGCGGAAGCTCCCAAGAAGGCCACCCGCACGAGGCGCAAGGCAGCGCCCAAGGTAAAGGAAGCCGAGGCCCAGGCCTCGCTGCCGGAGCCGGCGCTGCAGGAGCCTGTCCTCGGTGAGCCCGCGTTGTCGGCCGAGTCCGTTGTGTCGGAACCGGTGGAGGCAGCGCATTCCGAAGTGACCGCAGTGGAAGCTTCCGTTGCCGAGGCCAAAGCCCCCGTGCGGCGCACGCGTTCCCGCAAGAAGGTTGCCGACGAGCCGCTCCCCGCATTCGCCGAAGCAGCCAGCGAACCGGCTGCCGCTGAACCGGCCCCCGTCGAAAGTGCCCCCGAGACCGCTCCCGAACCTGAAGCGAAGCCGGTGCGCCGGCGTCGCGTTGCCAAGCCGAAAACGGCAGAGCCCGCAGCCGAAGAGCCGGCACAGCCGGCGGCCCTGGAATCCGCGGCCCCGGAATCCGCAGCCGCGGAAGCCACCGAAGCCGCAGCACCAGTGACCACTGCTGAATCCTCTGCCGTGGAAACACGGGTCGAAGAGACGCCGGTTGAGAAGATCCAGGCGGAGACAGCCGCCGCGCAGGCCGCTGAAGCGGAAACCGCCGAGGATGTGGCCGAGACCGAGGAGGAGCCGTCCGCTCCGGCAGGTTCGCTCTTCCTTGAGCCGGCATCGGTCACGTCGATCATTTTCCAGGCGCCTGACCTCAATACGGTGATCCGTCCGGCTGCCGCTCCCGCCACGGAGGACAGCGACGCCGAAGGCGGCGAGGACGAGCAGGACGACGACGGCGGACGCCGCCGGCGCCGCAGCCGCGGCCGCCGCGGGCGGAACCGCGCCGACCGTGAGGTCACCGACCGCGACGACTCCGAGGCAGACGCCGAGGTCTCCGACGTGTCCGAGGACGCCGACGAGGAAACTGCCGGCCAGGCCGACGACGGCGTGACGTCCCGCCGCCGGCGCCGCCGCCGCCGCGGCGACCAGGACCTTGAGCTCACCGGCGGGGGAGACGACGATCCCCCCAACACCGTGACCCGCGTCCGTGCCCCCCGCGCCATCAGCGAGGCACCGGTCAACAACCGCGTCACGTCCGTCAAGGGCTCCACCCGGCTCGAAGCGAAGAAGCAGCGCCGCCGCGAATCCCGCGACACCGGCCGCCGCCGCACCGTCATCACCGAGGCCGAATTCCTGGCCCGCCGCGAATCCGTGGACCGGCAGATGATCGTGCGCCAGCGCGACGACAGAATCCAGATCGGTGTCCTCGAGGACGGCGTGCTGGCCGAGCACTTCGTGTCCAAGACGCAGCAGGACTCGCTGATCGGCAACGTCTACCTGGGCAAGGTCCAGAATGTCCTGCCGTCGATGGAAGCGGCTTTTGTTGACATCGGCCGCGGCCGCAACGCCGTGCTCTACGCCGGCGAAGTGAACTGGGAGGCCGTCAACCTCGAAGGCAAGCAGCGCCGCATCGAGAACGCCCTGAAGTCCGGCGATTCCGTTCTGGTCCAGGTCACCAAGGACCCTGTCGGCCACAAGGGCGCGCGTCTGACCAGCCAGATTTCCCTGCCCGGACGCTACCTGGTGTACGTGCCCGGCGGCTCCATGACGGGCATCTCCCGCAAGCTGCCCGACGTCGAACGCAACCGTCTGAAGCGGATCCTCAAGGACCGCCTGCCGGAGGACGCCGGCGTCATCGTGCGCACCGCGGCCGAAGGCGCGTCGGAGGAGGAACTCACCCACGACATCAACCGCCTCCGTGCGCAGTGGGAGGGCATCGACAGCCAGGCGAAGTCCACCAAGGTCCTTGCTCCGGAGCTGCTGTACGGCGAACCGGACCTGACCATCAAGGTGGTCCGCGACGTCTTCAACGAGGACTTCTCCAAGCTGATCGTTTCCGGAGATGAAGCCTGGGACACCATCGAGGCCTACGTCACCTACGTGGCCCCGGACCTCGTGGGCCGGCTCGAGAAGTGGACCAAGGACCAGGACATCTTCTCGGCCTGGCGCATCGACGAGCAGATCCACAAGGCCCTGGACCGCAAGGTGTTCCTGCCGTCCGGCGGTTCGCTCGTCATCGACCGCACCGAAGCCATGACCGTGGTGGACGTCAACACCGGAAAGTTCACCGGCAGCGGCGGCAACCTCGAGGAAACCGTCACCAAGAACAACCTGGAGGCGGCTGAGGAAGTTGTCCGCCAGCTGCGCCTGCGGGACATCGGCGGCATCATCGTGATCGACTTCATCGACATGGTGCTCGAGTCGAACCGCGACCTCGTGCTGCGCCGCATGGTGGAGTGCCTGGGCCGCGACCGGACCAAGCACCAGGTGGCCGAGGTCACCTCGCTGGGCCTCGTCCAGATGACCCGCAAGCGCATGGGCACCGGCCTGCTGGAAGTCTTCGGCGAACAGTGCGAGGCATGTGCCGGCCGCGGCGTGGTCACCCACGACGAGCCCGTGGAACACCGGCGGGCGAACGTTGTTGCCGCCGAGCACCACGTTCCGCGGACGGAGCACCAGCCCCCCGTTCGGACCGAACGCAAGAGCCGCCGGCGCGGCAAGGGCGGTCAGGTTCCGGAAACGGCACCCGCAGCACCTGCCGCCGTCCACCATGAGCCCACGGAGGCCGAGCGGCACGCCAAGGCAGAGGCGACGCGTGCCGCACTGGCCAACATCGCGGCCGCGGCGCACGCAGCGCACCTTCATGAGGACGCCGCCCACCAGGCAGCCTCAGCCGGCGCACAGCGTCCTGCCGCTGCCGCCGCCGCACCGGCGCAGTCCGGCCCGGAAAGTCCCGTGGTGCACCGCACCCCGGACACGGAGAGCGTCCCAGGCCGTCCCGGTGCCGTGCTGACCTTCGGCGGCGAGAAAGTGGTGCTTCCCTTCGTCGAGCACGCCGGCGCGCCGGCATCGGAAACTCCTGCCCTGACACTGGACCGGCTGGAGGAAGCCTTCGCGCACCTCGGCGCGCCGGCTGCTCCCGCTGAGCAGAAGCCGACGGCGGACCAGACACCTGCTGCCGGCGAGGCGCCTGCTGCCCAGCCGGCTCCGGAGCCTGCTGCCGCACGGGCCGGGACGCGCCCTGCCGCGGCCGCCGAAAGCGACGCCGAGCGCTTCGCTGACCACTCGGCAGTGCAGCCCCGCACCCGCCGGCCGCGCCGCAACCGCAGTGCCAGCCGGGCGCAGGGCGCAGCCAACGAGACGTCGGTGGAACACCACGAGACGGCGCCGGCACCGGCAGCCGGGCACTCGCACGAAGCCAAGGCTCCGGATGCAGGTAGGACCATTGCCCCGAAGCCGGCCAGCGAGCCGATCATTCTCGGCGTCGGCGTGCCGGCGTCCGAGCTCTGAGCTGACGGCTTTCCGTCTGGGCTGACCTGATTCACCGGGCCGGTGCCGCAATCGCGGCACCGGCCCGTTGTGCTTTAACGCCAGGACCGGCTGCGGGGCCAGGAACGGGCTGCGGGGTGCATCAGGCCGGTCGCAAACTGCAACGCAGTGCCTAAAGCGGAGCGAGCAACTAGGCTGGGGGACTGACACGGGGTGCCGCGCACGGAGCCGGCTGAGATCCAAACCCGTTGAACCTGACCGGTTAGCACCGGCGAAGGGATGTCTTCTTTGTCTTCACTACCTGCCCTGCACCATGTCCGGCCCGCGCCTGGCGAGGCTGTTCGCGCCACCCGCAGCATTCCCCGTGTCCTGGCCATAGCCGGCTCGGATCCGTCCGGCGGGGCCGGCATCCAGGCCGACCTGAAAAGCATCGCTGCCACCGGAGGCTACGGCATGGCAGCCATCACGGCGCTGACCGCGCAGAACACCCGGGGCGTCAGCGCCGTGCACGTTCCGCCGGCCGAGTTCCTGGCGGCACAGCTGGCCGCTGTCAGCGACGACATCGCCGTGGACGCCGTGAAGATTGGCATGCTGGGCGACGCACAGGTGATCGCCGCGGTTCGGACCTGGCTGGAGAAGGTGCGCCCCGGCGTCGTCGTCCTTGATCCGGTGATGGTGGCGACGAGCGGGGACCGGCTGCTGCAGGAGTCCGCCGAGGCCGCCCTGCGGGAGCTCCTGCCGCTGGCTGACCTGATCACTCCCAACCTCGCCGAGCTTGCGATGCTGCTGGGGGAGCCGGAGGCCCCCACCTGGCCGGACGCGCTGGAGCAGGGCAAACGGCTGGCCGCCGAGACGGGGGCCACCGTCCTCGTCAAAGGCGGGCACCTGGATGGTGAGGACTGCCCGGACGCCCTTGTGAATACGGGCGGCGCTCTTTCCGCGGACGTCGTGGTGGTGGACGGCGCGCGGGTACCCACGCGCAACAGCCACGGGACCGGGTGTTCCCTGTCCTCGGCGATGGCCACCGCACAGGCCCGGCTCGGGGACTGGGAACTGTCCCTGCGCACCGTGAAGCCGTGGCTGGAGGAGGCCCTCCGCACGTCCGGGCAGCTTGAGGTGGGACACGGCAACGGGCCCGTCCACCACTTCCACCACCTGGTGTCCGCAGGCGATGCCCCGGAGGGCAGTTTTGCGGACCTGCTCCATGCGGAGGCGGCCGCGGACCTCGACGCGATCTACGGGCTGGGATTCATCCGCGGGCTGGCTGAAGGCACGCTTCCCGAAAACGAGTTCGCCTACTACCTTGCACAGGACGCCATCTACCTCAACGGATATTCGCGCGTCCTGGCACGGGCCAGCGCGCTCGCTCCCACCGAGGCCGAGCAGCTGTTCTGGGCCCGTTCCGCGCAGCAGTGCCTCGAGGTCGAGTCCGAGCTGCACCGCAGCTGGCTCAGCACCCGCAGCGTGCTGCCGGATCTCGGACCGGTCACCAAAGCTTATGTGGACCACCTGCTGGCGGCGTCGGCCTCGGGGAGCTACGCCGTACTGGTGGCGGCGGTACTCCCGTGCTTCTGGCTTTACGCCGAAGTAGGGGAGACCCTGCATGGCGAATTCCTGGCCGCCGGAGCCCCTGATGGACACCCCTACGCCGAGTGGTTGCGCACGTACGCCGACGAGGGCTTCGCGGAGGCCACCAGGCAGGCCATTGGGATCGCGGACGCAGCGGGGCGCGCGGCCTCCGACGCGGAACGCAGCCGGATGCTGACGGCCTTCAGGCAGTCCTCCCGGTACGAGGTGGAATTCTTCGACGCGCCGCGACTCCACAGCTGAACGGGTTCCGGCGCAGGAGCCGGTAAGATAAACGCGCACGGTGACGGCAGGTCGGTGCAACAGCCCTGTGGTGCTTATCACGGACAACCCGCCGAAACCAGCCTCATTTGCGGCCGAAGGCAAAATTAGCGTATTCTAGATCTTCGGTGCTTACGCCAACACTTGGGTTATGACCCCGGGAACAGTCCTTTTGGAATTCCAATCGGCATTGTTCCGGGGATAGCTCACGGATTCCCCCGCGGATCCACGGCGTTGAGGCACAGCGAGAGCCGGACCAAACAACTTTGGACCCCAGGTTCCGCACGCAAATTTAGTAATAAACGTCGAGAGAAGTGAGTTCCCAAGTGGTGTACGCGATTGTCCGCGCAGGCGGCCGCCAAGAGAAGGTTTCCGTTGGAGACTTCGTTACCCTGAACCGCGTCGCCGGTGGAGCCGGCAGCACCATTGAGCTGCCCGCACTGCTCCTGGTAGACGGTGACAAGGTCACATCCGCAGCTGCGGACCTGGCCAAGGTAACTGTTACGGCTGAGATCCTTCAGGACCTTCGCGGTCCGAAGATCGTCATCCAGAAGTTCAAGAACAAGACCGGTTACAAGAAGCGCCAGGGTCACCGTCAGGAACTGACCAAGGTCAAGATCACCGGTATCAAGTAACCTCTGGTTACTGTTCAGGTTTTCAGCAGATTCCCCAGAATTTAAAGGCAGGCATTCCAAATGGCACATAAAAAAGGCGCGAGCTCCACTCGCAACGGTCGTGACTCCAACGCCCAGTACCTCGGCGTCAAGCGCTTCGGCGGCCAGGTAGTTTCCGCAGGCGAGATCATCGTCCGCCAGCGTGGCACCCACTTCCACCCCGGTGCAGGCGTTGGCCGCGGTGGCGACGACACGCTGTTCGCACTGCAGGCAGGCGCCGTTGAATTCGGCACCCGCCGCGGCCGTCGGGTCGTGAACATCGTTGCTGCTGCAGCTGCAGAGTAACAACAGGATCTGAACCGGTGGAGCGGGCCATGATGGCCCGCTCCACTGTTCTTTTAACCGCATTACAATCAATTTGGACGTCCAGCACGGCCGAGTTAAGCAATAGAGGAGATTCACCGTGGCGAGCTTTGTAGACCGGGTAGTACTGCACGTATCCGGCGGTACCGGCGGCCACGGCTGCGTCTCCGTGCACCGTGAGAAATTCAAGCCCCTTGGCGGGCCCGACGGCGGCAACGGCGGCAACGGCGGAGACGTCATCCTCCGCGTGGACTCACAGACCACCACGCTGCTGGACTACCACCATGCGCCTCACCGGCACGCCACCAACGGCGGCCCCGGCATGGGGGACTGGCGCGGCGGCAAGAACGGCGAAACGCTGATCCTTCCCGTCCCGGACGGCACGGTGGTCAAGACCAAGGGCGGCGACGTCCTCGCCGACCTCGTCGGTGAAGGCACGGAGTTCATTGCGGCGGCAGGCGGCCTGGGTGGACTGGGCAACGCTGCGCTGTCATCCCAGAAGCGCCGGGCACCGGGCTTCGCTTTGCTCGGCATCGAGGGCGAGTCCAGCGATATCGTGCTGGAACTGAAGTCCATCGCCGACATCGCCCTGGTCGGATTCCCATCCGCCGGCAAGTCAAGCCTGATCGCCGCGATGTCCGCCGCGAGGCCCAAGATCGCCGATTACCCGTTTACGACGCTCATCCCCAACCTCGGCGTCGTGCAGGCCGGCGACGTGCGGTTCACCATCGCCGACGTCCCCGGGCTCATCGAAGGCGCGAGCGAAGGCAAGGGCCTGGGACACAACTTCCTGCGGCACGTCGAGCGGTGCGCCGCTTTGGTTCACGTTTTGGACTGCGGTACGCTGGAATCTGACAGAGATCCACTCTCCGACCTCGCCATCATCGAAGCTGAACTCGAGAAGTACGCCGTTGATATGAGCTATGCCGGCAACGACGGCGAGGTTGTTCCGCTGAACCACCGGCCCCGGTTGGTGGCTTTGAACAAGGTTGACCTGCCTGACGGCAAGGACATGGCCGAGTTCGTCCGCCCGGAGCTGGAGTCGAGGGGCTACCGCGTGTTCGAGGTTTCGGCCACGAGCCACGAAGGCCTCCGGCAACTCGGATTTGCCATGGCGGAGATCGTCAAGGCCGCCCGTGAATCGGTGGCCGCCACACCGCCGAAGGTGCACGCGCCTGTGCTGCGCCCCCGTGCAGTCAACGAGGCCGGCTTCAAGATCCGCCGCGAGGAGAAGAACCTGGAGCCGCTGTTCCGTGTTCTGGGTGAGAAGCCCGTGCGCTGGGTCAAGCAGACCGACTTCACGAACGAAGAGGCCATCGGCTACCTCGCCGACCGGCTTGCCAAGCTGGGTGTGGAAACCGAGCTGTTCAAGCAGGGTGCCAAGCCCGGCGACACCGTAGTGATCGGTGAAGACGACGGCGTGGTGTTCGACTGGGAGCCGACGATGATGGCAGGCGCCGAACTGCTGGCGTCGCCGCGCGGCACCGATGTCCGCTTTGCAGACATCGGGGACCGGCCCACCCGTGGCCAGAAGCGCGACGAACAGATTGAACGCCGCGAGGCCAAGGCAGCGGCACGTGCCGAGCTGGAGGCCGAGCGCAAGGCGGGCATCTGGACCGAATCAGTCAGTGGGCGCCGTGCCGCACGGCCGCTCAAGGAGAGTGGACTGAACACCCAACATGAGGAGTGAACCCGCACACGTGACTGATAATTCCGCAATTGTCATCGAGGAACCAAGAACCGACGACCGCAGCATGCTCGCCAGGGCCCGCCGCATTGTCGTCAAGGTCGGATCGTCGTCGCTCACGAGCATCAAGGGCGGAATCTCCGAAGAGGCGCTGATCGAACTCTCGAACGCGCTGGCCGCCAAGAGCAACGAGGGCACCGAAATCATTCTGGTTTCCTCCGGCGCCATCTCTGCGGGGCTGGCACCCTTGGGCCTCGTCAAGCGCCCCCGCGACCTCGCCACGCAACAGGCCGCAGCCAGCGTTGGGCAGGGGCTGCTCATGGCCCGCTACACCCACGCCTTCGCGGCGCACGGCGTGACCGTGAGCCAGGTGCTGCTGACCGCGGATGACCTGATGCGGCGCAGCCACCACCAGAACGCGTTCCGGGCCTTGAACCGCCTGCTGAACCTGGGCGTGGTTCCGGTGGTCAACGAGAATGACACCGTCGCCACCCACAAGATCCGCTTCGGCGACAACGACCGGCTCTCAGCCCTCGTGGCCCACTTGGTCCGTGCCGATGCGCTGATCCTGCTGTCCGACGTCGACTCCCTGTATGACGGCCCGCCCTCCAAGGGAGCCAAGCGGATCCCGCAGGTGGACGGCCCCCAGGATTTGGAAGGCGTCACCATCGGCAGCCCCGGCAAGGCCGGCGTCGGCACCGGCGGCATGCAGACCAAGGTCGAGGCCGCCACGATGGCCGCCGATTCGGGTATTCCCGCCCTCGTCACCTCGACGGCCAACGCGGCCGCCGCGCTGGCCGGCGAAGACGTGGGAACCTGGTTCTCCGTCAACAGCGGCCGCAAGTCCGTGCGCATGATGTGGCTCGCCCACCTGGCGCACGTGCAGGGACGACTGCTTCTCGACGACGGCGCCGTGACCGCCGTGCGGGACAACGGCGCCTCGCTGCTGCCGGCGGGTATTACGTCAGTTGAAGGCCACTTTGAATCGGGCGACGCCGTCGAAATGGTTTCGCCGGACGGCACCGTCATTGCCCGCGGCCTGGTCAACTATTCGGCCGACGAGCTGCCGCAAATGCTGGGACGTTCCACCGTGGAGCTGGGGGAGTCCCTGGGCCGCGGCTTCGACCGTGAGGTTGTTCACGTTGACGACCTGGTTCTGGTCTAACGGCCGGACTCACCTAGACTTGAATGATGACTGAGGCACTGATGAACCAAGCAGCAGAGACATCCACCGACGCTACGCAGGTCCCTTCCAGGCCGGAAAACAGCCAGCCCTCACCCGCTGAGGTCGAGGCGGCCGTATACGAGATCGCCGACCGTTCCCGCGAGGCGGCCCGCAGCATGTCCCGCGCCAACCGCGCCCTGAAGGACAAGGGCCTCCGGGCCATCGGCAGCGCCCTCCTGGAGCGCAAGGACGACATTCTCACGGCGAACGCCAAGGACGTGGCGGCGGGCCGCGCCAATGGGACATCGGCCGCCCTGCTCGACCGGCTGACCCTCGACGACGCCCGGATCGAGGCGCTTGCCGGCGCGCTGGAAAACCTCGCCGGCCTTCCCGACCCCGTCGGCAACGTTGTCCGCGGCCAGACCCTGCCGAACGGCCTGCGCCTGCGCCAGGTCAACGTTCCCATGGGCGTGGTGGCCGCCATCTATGAAGCGCGTCCCAACGTCACCGTCGATATCGCAGGCCTGGCGCTTAAGAGCGGCAACGCCGTCATCCTGCGCGGCGGAACCGCGGCTGCGGCCACCAACGAGGCCCTCATCCGCGTACTTCGCGAGGCTCTCGCCGCCGTCGGCCTTCCCGCCGATGCGGTCCAGACCGTGGACCAGTACGGCCGTGAGGGGGCAAACGTGCTCATGCGCGCCCGCGGCCGCGTTGACGTGCTGATACCCCGCGGCGGGCGTGAACTGATCCAGACCGTGGTCAACAACTCCTCCGTGCCGGTGATCGAGACCGGTGAGGGCAACGTCCACATCTTCGTTGACGAGTCAGCCAGCGAGGACATGGCCGTGGAGATCCTCCTGAACGCCAAGACCCAACGGCCCAGCGTCTGCAACACGGTGGAAACGCTTCTGGTCCACTCCGGCTCCACGGTCCTCCCGGCGGTGGCCGCGGCGCTGAGCAAGGCGGGCGTCAGGCTGCATGCCGATGAGAGGATCCGGGCGGCGCTCCCCGCGACTGTCGAGACCGTGCCGGCCACCGATGAGGACTGGGCCACCGAATACATGGACCTGGACCTGGCCGTGGCCATGGTGGACAGCCTCGATGATGCTGTGAAGCACATCCGCACGTGGACGTCGGGGCACACCGAGGCCATTCTCACCAATGACCTGGCGAACGCCGAACGCTTCATCGCGGAGATCGACTCTGCCGCAGTGATCGTCAACGCGTCAACGCGCTTCACCGACGGCGGCGAGCTGGGTCTGGGGGCCGAAGTCGGCATCTCCACGCAGAAGCTTCACGCGCGCGGCCCGATGGGCCTCACCGAACTCACGACCACGAAGTGGATCGTGCAGGGCGAAGGCCAGGTCCGCGGCTAGCGCCGCCGTTACCGCGGCAAACAACGCGGTAACATAGTACAGAACTCCGGAACGGCGGGACATGCCGCCGTCGTCATCCTTTCAGCCCTAGGGGAAAAAATGCTGCTCCAGCAGGTCGCCTTGTCCGCCGCCCAACACGAAGAACGGGCCCCGCTGTGGGCGGAGCCGTGGGTCTTTGGCATTGCGATCTTTGCCATCCTTCTGGTCATGATGTTCGTTACCCTGTCCTACACGAACCTGGGCAACCGCCACGCTCCGGTGGACGAGCATGCAGATCCGCACCGCCAGCACCCCAACAAGCACGACCACGGCCAGGGCCACTAACATTTCTGCCGCATTGCACCACGGCGGCCGGCAAGGCCGGCTGAGGCTGGGCGTGATGGGTGGGACGTTTGACCCCATCCATCACGGCCACCTCGTAGCGGCAAGCGAAGTGGCCGCCAAGTTTGGACTGGACGAAGTCGTGTTCGTCCCGACCGGCCAGCCGTGGCAGAAGTCGAGCAAGAAAGTCAGTGAGCCGGAGCACCGCTATCTGATGACCGTGATTGCCACGGCATCGAATCCGCGGTTCACGGTCAGCAGGGTTGATGTGGACCGTCCCGGTCCTACCTACACCATCGACACCCTCCGCGATCTGCGGCGCCAGCGCCCCGACGCTGATCTGTTCTTCATTACCGGTGCGGACGCCCTGGCGCAGATTCTGTCGTGGAAAGACATTGACGAGCTCTGGTCGTTGGCCCACTTTGTGGGAGTCACGCGCCCCGGGCACGAACTGGACGGCATGGGCCGCAAGGATGTCAGCCTGCTGACCGTGCCGGCCATGGCGATTTCCTCGACGGACTGCCGTGCACGCGTGGCGGCCCACAATCCTGTCTGGTACCTCGTGCCGGACGGGGTGGTCCAGTACATCGCCAAATACGGACTTTATGCCGCACCGCCGGCTGAACAAACCAGCTCTGCGCTTACCGAGACAGACGATCCCGCCAGCACTGAATGAGTTTTAGATGAGTCAGGAACAGCCTCCCATCCGCAGCCGCCGTGAACTACGGAAGGCCCGAGATGAAGCCCAGGGTAAGATCCGGGACGCCAGCACCGCCGGTGCCGGTGAGGTAGCCCCTGCAACAAAACAGCCTGCGACGAAAAAACCAGCCGCGAACCAGCCTGCCACGAACAAGGCTGAGCCGGCCCGGCCTGCCGCGAAGCAGCCTGGCCCCCAGATGCCGGCGGACCGACGGAAGTCGGACACCGCCCGGGGCGCGGAGGCAACGCGTCCCGGCTCAGCAACCGGACGTGTCCGCCGGGTCGCGCCGGGTCCGGTGGATTCCGTTCCGGCCGTGTCGGCTGCCGAGCGTTCATCGCAGATCAGGGCGAGGGATCGGGCCGCGCTGCGCACCATCAAGGAACTCGCGGAAAAGGAAGGGCAGCTGTCAGCCGGCGGGCCTCCCACGCGGCGCCAGCTCAGGTTGATGCAGCTGGAACAGGCCGTCACCTCTGCCATTCCGGTGGTTCCGCCCGCCGCCGGCGAAGGCCCGGCCCAGCCGCAGACGACTGCCCAGCCGCAGACGCCGGCCGAGCCGCAGACGCCGGCCCAAACGCCCGCTCCGGCCCGGCCACAGGTGGCCCCAAAGTCAGCCACCCCGGAGTCGCCGTCCGACGCTTCCCAGGAACTGCCCGAGGGCATGACCGTTGAGCAGGCCCTTGAGGCGCGCGCCCTCCTCGCCGAACAGGCCAAGAACCAGATCGCCAAGATGGAGCACATTGCGGCGACGGATCCCGAAGCTGTGGATCCTGAAATCCTGGCCCAGCAGATCGCCTTGGCCGAGCGCGCCGCCGTGCTCAACAAGCGGGCCCTGGCCAAGCAGAAACTGGCTGAACAGGCCACTCCGGCGCAGCCCCAGAACGGTCCGTCGACCGCCAGCAACCTGGCCATGGTGACGCCGCTGGAGTTCGTCCAGGTGCCTGGCGTGGACCGTCCCGTCATGAAGCGCCCGGCCACATCGTATGTTCCGGTAGTGACCAATCCCGGACCACGCATACCCGCGAAGGGTTCCCGCCCTTCCAAGGGGCCAGGCGGCAATTCGCCGTCGACTGGACGTGCACGGGTGATCGCCCGTGCTGAAGCCGCCGCCAAGGCGGCCGCCGCGCCGGTCACCCCTCCCCACGTGAACGCCGGCCGGGATGCGGAAGCGGCCGAGGAGTTCGCAGGGCTGCCGCCGGTATCGGCGAAGTCCGCCTATGGCCTGGAGCCCTTGGATGCGGCCACGGCAGGCCTCGGCAGGGCCAACCGGCTCCGCATTCTCCAGCTGGGTGTGCTGGCCCTCGGAGTCCTGGCCCTCATTGCCGGCGTCATCATGATCATCAGCGGCCTCTCACGCTGACTTCCACAATCAACACCAGGTTTTACACCACTACAAGGAGTCCCGTGACTGCATCTGATTCATCCATCGCCACAGCCCGACACGCAGCGAGGGCTGCGGCGGACAAGATTGCCCAGGACATTGTGGCCCTCGACGTCAGCGAACGGCTTGCCTTGGCCGACGTCTTCCTGATCGCGTCAGCCCCCAGCGAACGCCAGGTCAACGCCATCGTTGACGGGATCGAAGAGGAACTCATCAAGCAGGACCTCCGCCCGGTCCGTCGCGAGGGACGCTCCGCCGGACGCTGGGTGCTGCTGGATTACTCGGACGTCGTGATCCACGTCCAGCATGAGGAAGACCGCGTCTTCTACGCCCTCGAGCGGCTCTGGAAGGACTGCCCTGTGGTGGATTTGCAGCTGGGTGATGACACCTCGGCCAAGGCTGCCGCAGGCTCGGATTCCGAGTAGCAGGTGCTGGACAGCGCCGAATATGCCCGATTTGGAATTTTCGGAAACGCTGTTCTAAGATATTTGAGTTGCTTCGGAGCGATCCGGACAGTAGGACGGGCCCGCAGGCGGAAGCCGAAGGCGCCGAAGTGGCGAAAATTGGGGCTGTGGCGCAGCTGGTAGCGCACCTGCATGGCATGCAGGGGGTCAGGGGTTCGAGTCCCCTCAGCTCCACCACCACCGCTGGAACCAAGGCAGATGCTTGGTTCCAGCGGTTTTTTGTTGTCTCCCACCTTGCAGCGTGCATGCCCGGCTGGAGTGCCGGCTACTCCGGAGTTTCGGGGCGCTGGCTCGGCAGGTAGCCCTGGCGGGTGGCCTCACGCACGAGCAGCCGGATGTTTGCGAACAGCACCGCCTTCACGGCAACCGGGTCCGGCCTGTGTCCGCGCTTCAGGGCATGCTCAAGTTTCTGGCAGTACTCTTCGAGCCGCAGGCCCCCGGCCATGGCCGACGTAACTTTCAGGCTCATCAGCGGCTCGACTGCTGATTTGGGGTCTTCGCTGGCCAGTCCGCGCAGGATGGACGCCGCGCGAACCGGCAGCAGCTGCAGGTATTCCTCGATAAACGCTTGGGCCACTGATGGTCCAGCCTCGTCTGCCAAGGACCGCAGCACGCCGCTGTCCAGCGGGGGTAGGTCCTGTTCATCAGCCACCGCAGTCCTCCTGGTTCTGTTGGTGCCGCAACGCTGCTGTGCGGCTCCTTGAATGCTCGCGCATGGACCTCAAGGCCGCGGAAGAGTTCCCGCATGTTCGGATCAAGACTGTATTTTCAGAGGCAGGTGAACCCCACCCGTGCGTCGTGCCGGCACCAGGGTTTCTCGATTTCGCTTCCGGGGGATTGTGCATTACGCTATTCAGGTTGCTTCCGGGAAACACGAAGACCGGCAGCAGCGACAGTTCGGGGCTGTGGCGCAGCTGGTAGCGCACCTGCATGGCATGCAGGGGGTCAGGGGTTCGAGTCCCCTCAGCTCCACCAAGAACAAGCGAAGGACCGTCCCGCGGGGCGGTCCTTTTGCGTTATGCATCTGGCGGGCAGAGGCAAGAGGCGACGAACAGGCGGCAGCGGTACGTGACTGAGAACGGTTTTGGGCAGGTCCTGGGCATGCTCCGGAGATACCCGGATGTCGAGGCGGCGAACCTGCAGGCATGGGATGCCACTGACACGCTGCTGCTGGACACGGCCGCGGAACTTCTGACACCGGAGAGCGACGTTGCCGTCATCGGCGACCGCTACGGGGCGATAACGCTCGCCCTGCTCGCGGGTGTACCGTCCCGGGTGCCCGCCCGGATCCGGGTGCACCAGGATCTCATCACGGGGGAGCGTGCCCTGCGGAACAACGCGAGAGCCCTCGGCGTTGCCGCCGGCTTCGAGCAGCTCCCCCTGGGCGAAGACCTTCTGGGCGGCGCGGACCTCGTGCTGCTGCAGCTTCCCAAGACCCTTGCCGAACTCGAGGAAATCAGCGCCGCCGTGGCGCGGTACGCGTCCGCCGGGACGGTGGTGCTGGCCGGTGGCCGCGTGAAGCATATGTCCCTGGGCATGAACGCCGTACTGGGCCGCTACTTTGAATCCGTCCAGCCGCAGCTGGCGCGGCAGAAATCCCGGGTCCTCGTTGCCTCGCGGGCCCGGCCCGTGCAGCCGCAGCCGCCCTATCCCGTGACGCAGCACAACACCGAACTTGATCTCGACATCTGCGCCCACGGCGCCGTCTTCTCCGGTACCAACCTGGACATCGGAACACGCTTCCTGCTGCGGTTCCTCCCTGAGATGCCCGAGGCCGCCACGGCCGTGGACCTGGGCTGCGGCACCGGGATCCTGGCCGCCATGTACGCCCGCGCCCATCCCGCGTCGGCAGTCATCGCCACGGACCAGTCAGCGGCCGCCGCGGCCTCCGCGGCGGCCACGGCCAAGGCCAACGGCCTGGACGGTCAGGTTTCGGTGCTGCAGGACGACGCCATGGCTTCCCTCCAGCCCGGCAGCGCCGACCTCATCCTGCTGAACCCGCCCTTCCACCTTGGAGCGAGCGTGCACGCAGGCGCCGGCATCAAAATGTTCGAGGCCGCAGCCCGCGTCTTGGCCCCGGGCGGTGAGCTCTGGACGGTCTTCAACAGCCATTTGCGCTATGTTCCGTCGCTCGAAAGGCACGTCGGCCCCACTCGCGTCAAGGGCCGTAACCCGAAATTCACGGTGGCTGTGAGCGTCAAGCGGCGGGCCGGTTAGGCCCCCGCCGGCGGCGCCTGCCGCCGCGCTCCCGCATTCGCGCGTGGGACATACCCGTATACCGGCAGGTAACGTACGATTCAGACATCGATAGTGGCCCACCGACGATGCTTAGGGGATTCATTGACCGAGATCCGCCAGCCCTCACCTAGGCGCGGAACAAACCTGCCCCGCATGGGTGACTTCAACCTGACCGTCATCCTGGACGCGATCCGGCGTTCGTCCGGAGGCCTGAGCCGCGTTGAGCTCGCGCAGATTGTTGGCCTGTCCCCGCAGACCATCTCAAACATCTCCCGCCGCCTGCTGGACCAGAACCTCATCGTCGAAGCGGGAAAGGAGGGGAGCGGGCCGGGAAAACCGCGAACCATTCTCCGCCTCAACCCGTCGGGCATGTACGCCGTGGGCGTGCACCTGGACCCCGCCGTCGCAACGTTTGTGCTGCTGGACCTCGTAGGTGCCGTGGTCCAGCACTCGCAAATCAAAACCCCGGCCGACGGCGACCCGGACGCCGTGATAGCCGCCATCGCCGGAGAGATTGAGCAGCTGATCCAGGCATCCGGCGTGGAACAGGGCAAGATAGCCGGGCTGGGCGTGGCCGCGCCGGGACCGATCGACCATGACCAGGGAACGGTGGTGGAGCCGCCGCTCCTGACCGGCTGGGACCGTGTTCCGCTCCGGGACGCCTTGGCCGACGCCACGGGCATGTCAGTCCTCATGGACAAGGACGTCACCAGTGCCGCCGTCGCGGAAACCTGGGCCGGCGGCCCCAGCGGCACCGGCAGCTTCGTCTTCATGTACATGGGCACCGGCATTGGCTGCGGCATCGTGCTCAACGACGAAGTGGTGCGCGGCGCGTCCGGCAATGCCGGTGAAATCGGCCATATCATCGTTGACCCCGACGGCCCGCCCTGTGACTGTGGCCTCCGGGGCTGCGTCAAGTCGTCGTGCATCCCGCAGGTCCTCGTGGCGGAAGCCCAGGCCGCCGGAGTCCTGGACGCTGCAGGTCCGCTGTCCAGCGGACCGGCCGTGCAGGACGGGTTTGCCCGGCTGTGCGAAGCTGCCGACGCCGGTAACAGCGCAGCGGCCGCGATCATCGACAAATCTGCGGTGCTGGTGGCGCGCGCGGCGGCCGTGGTGGCCAACACGCTCGACGTCGACCGTGTTGTATTCGGCGGACCGTTCTGGGCTCCGCTGTCTAAGCGCTACCTGGACCGGGTCCCCGAACTGATCAGGCAAAACAGCGACGCCGGAAACATTCACGCCATCGAAGTGGTGGGAACCGGCGTGGGCGAAGACGTGGGTGCCGTGGGTGCTGCCTGCCTCGTCCTGGAGCACACGCTGGCGCCCCGCGCGCAGCGCCTGTTGCTCGAGGGATGAGCCTTCTGGCGTGATCAGGCCCGACGGCTGTTGCCAGATGGATCAGTCAGTCGATGTCCTCGATGATCGTTCCGTACGGAATGGTGTCATCAAGGTGTGCCTGGTGGCCGGTAGAGCCGGCGTTGTAGACAACCCGGACGCCATGCAGCTGGTCAGCTGCTGACTGCATCAGCACGGGCCGCACGGTGTCAATAACGTGCTGGTCCTGCTTGGCAAGATATTCCTGGTAGCTGGCGGGTAGCTGGATCATGGCAAAAGAATAGACCCCTTCCTGCGCCAAAGGGAGGGCTGCGGAGGGGCGGTCGGCGAAGAAAATTCTGTGTCGGGCTGTCAAGGGGCCGTAAGAATGCGTCTTAATTCGATTCCCAACTTGAACGGGCTCCGCGCGACTCCTAGAGTTCTATACAAGTTACCGAGGTAACGTGTCAGCGATCCTCCGCTGCGGATGTGCCGCCATGCGGCCGCCAAGGAGGGTGTGGGTGCCCCCATGTGGGCCTGACATTTGCTCACGGACTGCTTCTATTCAGGCGTAACAGTCGCGGCTGCGCCCTGCCGAAGTCGGTTTCGTGTTCCCCAAACTCAATTCATTGACCGCAAACTGCACGGGCCACGCCACGGCAGTCCAGCCTTCAATGGCCCATAGCCAAGGACGCAAATGTCACCACCAAGCCTTATAGACACACATCCAAATCTCTCCGACACCGCACCGGTGGCGCTCTCCTATGAGCTGTTTCCGCCGCGTTCGCCTGCTGCGGCTGAAACCCTGTGGACCACCATCCGGGAATTGGAAGCCACCGATCCTGACTACGTGTCGGTCACCTACGGTGCCAGCGGCTCCAACCGGAACACCGCCGTCGAACTCATCAACCGCCTGGTGCTGGAGACCACCCTCCGCCCGCTGGCCCACCTGACGTGCGTTGGCAACACACCGACAGAGCTCGCGGAAATCATCGGCGAACTGCTCGACGCCGGCGTCCGCGGCATCCTCGCTCTCCGCGGCGACCTGCCCAAGGACAGCGGCGAACCGGTCAGCGGGTCTCTGCGCTACGCCCAGGACCTCATTGAGCTCATCCGCCGGGTGGAGCAGCGGCGCTCGGCCCTGCTGTGCGCCGGAAAGGTTGCCGTTGGTGTGGCGGCCTATCCGACGCGGCACCCGGAATCGCCCAGCGAAGCCCACGACGTCGAAGTGCTGCTCGCTAAGCAGCGGTCAGGCGCCGACTTCGCGATCACCCAGGTGTTCTTCCACACGGACCAGTATGCTGACCTCCTCACCAGGGCGCGCCGCGCCGGCGTGACCATCCCGATCATCCCCGGCGTCATGCCGCTCACCAGCCTGCGGAGGCTCAAGCGCCTCGGCGAGCTGACCGGCGTCGAACCCGCACCCGAGCTCATCGAGCGGCTGGCGGCGGCGGAGACCGACGTCGAACGGCTCCAAATCGGCGTCAGCGCAACGGTGGACCTGGCCAACTCGGCCCTGGACGCCGGAGCGCCTGGACTCCACATTTACACGTTCAACGAGCACCAGAGCGCGCTGGAGGTGCTGGACAAGCTGTCACTTGCCCGGCCGGCCCGTTCGTCCAGCCGCCTGAACGCGCTCGCCCGTCGCCAGCTGGCCAGCTGACAACAGCGTCAGCTGACAACAGCGCCAGCTGACAACAGCGCCAGCTGACAACACTGTCGGCTGGCCTGCGCGGGCATTTATCCAAGACTTTTCACACTTTCCCAACCTTCAAGGAAACTCACATGACTGAACAGAACACCGCGTTCCCGTCCGCCTCCATCCTGGGCTACCCCCGCATCGGCCGCCGCCGCGAACTGAAGAAGGCCATCGAAGCCTACTGGGCCGGCAAAATCGACGCCGCCGCCCTCGACGCGTCCGCCAAGGAAATCCAGCTGGGCACCGCGAAGCGCCTGCAGAGCCTGGGCCTGACCGAGGCCGCAGCCGTTCCGGGCACGTTCTCCTACTACGACCAGGTGCTCGACGCCGCCGCCCACCTCGGCGCCGTACCGCCCCGTTTCGGCAACCTCCTCAACGCCGAGGGACAGCTGGACATCGACGGCTACTTCACCCTGGCCCGCGGCAACAAGGAACAGCAGCCGCTGGAAATGACCAAGTGGTTCGACACCAACTACCACTACCTCGTGCCGGAGATCGGCCCGGAGACCAACTTCGCGCTGACCTCCAACCGCATCGTTGAAGAATTCGAATACGCACTCGCCAACGGTGTGGAGACCCGCCCGTACATCGTTGGCCCGGTCACCTTCCTGCTGCTGAGCAAGGCTTCCGACGACGCCCCCGCTGGCTTCAGCCCGCTGTCCCGCCTCGAGGACGTCCTCCCGGTCTACACCGCACTGCTTGAGAAGCTGGCCGCCGCCGGCGCCAGCTGGGTCCAGCTCGACGAGCCGGCCCTGGTGGTTGACCAGGACACCCCGGAACAGGAGATCCAGGCAGCCGTTGCCCGCTCCTACGAGGTGCTCTCGGCTGCTGCCCAGCGCCCGCAGCTGTTCGTCTCCACGCCTTATGGCGCGCTGAACGGCCAGCTCGGCACCCTCGCCGCCACCAACATCGACGCCCTGCACATCGACGTCTTCAAGGGCGCCGTTCCCTCCGCCGCCGCGCTGGCCGCGCTGGGCAACAAGACCCTCGTTGCCGGCGTCGTTGACGGCCACAACATCTGGCGCAACGATCTTGCCGCCTCGGCGGACAAGATCGCCGAACTGAAGAAGTCCGTCGCCAAGCTGGCCGTCAGCACCTCCACCTCGACCCAGCACGTCCCGCACGACGTCGAGGAAGAGACGCAGCTGTCCGAGCAGTTGCGCAGCTGGCTGGCATTCGCCGACCAGAAGGCCGTTGAGGTTGTCACGCTTGCCGGCCTGCTGACCGACGCCGCTGCAGTGCAGCCGGCCATCGATGAAGCCACCCGCATCATCGCCTCCCGCGCCGCCGCCGAGGGTGTCCAGCGCGCCGACGTCCGGGCCCGCACCGCGGCCCTGACCTCCGCCGACTTCAACCGCTCCGAGTACGGCGTGCGTGAAGCAGCACAGGAGAAGGCACTGGCCCTGCCGCCGCTGCCCACCACCACCATCGGCTCCTTCCCGCAGACCTCCGAAATCCGGTCGGCCCGTGCACGCAACAACAAGGGCGATCTCACCAACGAGCAGTACGAACAGCTCATGAAGGACGAGATCAAGCGCGTTGTGGAGCTGCAGGAAGAGCTCGGCTACGACGTCCTGGTGCACGGCGAGCCCGAGCGCAACGACATGGTCCAGTACTTCGCCGAGAACCTGGAAGGCTTCGACGTCACGGTCCACGGCTGGGTCCAGTCCTACGGCTCACGTTGCACCCGCCCGTCCATCCTGTGGGGCGACGTCACCCGCAGCGCCCCGATCACGGTGGCCTGGGCCGAGTACGCCCAGTCCCTCACCAGCAAGCCGATGAAGGGCATGCTCACCGGTCCGGTCACCATCCTGGCCTGGTCCTTCGTCCGCGATGACCAGCCGCTGGGCGAGACCGCCAACCAGGTCGGCCTGGCCCTGCGCGACGAAATCGCCGACCTCGAAGCCGCCGGCATCAAGGTCATCCAGGTGGATGAGCCCGCACTGCGCGAGCTCCTTCCGCTGCGGAAGGCTGACCAGGCCGCTTACCTGGAGTGGTCCGTGAACTCCTTCCGCCTGGCCACCGCCGGTGCAGCTGACGCCACCCAGATCCACACCCACCTGTGCTACTCCGAGTTCGGCGTGATTATCGACGCCATCGACGGACTGGACGCCGACGTGACCTCCATTGAGGCCGCCCGCTCCCGCATGGAGGTTGTCCACGACCTCGAGTCCCACGGCTTCGGCCGCGGCGTGGGCCCGGGCGTCTACGACATCCACTCGCCGCGCGTTCCGGGCGAGCAGGAAGTCACCGAGCTGCTCAGCACGGCCGTCAAGCACGTCCCGTCCCGCCAGCTCTGGGTCAACCCGGACTGCGGACTGAAGACCCGCGGCTACGCCGAGACCGAAGAGTCCCTGCGCAACCTCGTCGCGGCCACCAAGACGGTTCGCGCCGAGCTGCTCGAAGGCGCAAAATAAGAATGTAGCCGCAGATCGAGCTTGAGACGCCGACGGCGGGCGGTCACCTTGGGTGACCGCCCGCCGTCGGCGTTTAACTACTCCGCGTTTAACTGCTCGGCGTTTATTTGCTTAGGGGAGTTCAGGACTCCCAGAGGATCTCGTCGTCCACGACGCCGTCCTCATCCGCGGAGGCAACGAGCACTTCGTCGGTGAAATGCGAACCCAGGGTGAAATCGAGGACGAAGTAGCGCTCGGGCTGGCCGGGGAAAATGCCGACATGACCTAGCTTCAGGGCCTTGAGGAACACCGCATTGGTGAGCTGGCTCTTGTCCGTGACGCCGAAGACCTTCTGCAGGTGCTCGTCCTTGATGGCGTTGCAGTGGAAGCGGAGATACTCCTGCGGGCTGGTGCCTTCCTGCTCCAGCTCCTCAGCGATCATCTCGCGGACCTCGTCCACGAGCTCCGGAAGGTAGCGCAAGCGGTAGTCCACCTTGTGCATGGCCGCCTCATCGAAATGGTCATGCGCGCTGATGACCAGGTCCAGCTCAAGGCGCTGGCCAGCGAGCTCATGCTCGGTGGCGATGTTACGGTCCCGGCCGTGGTTGAGCTCGATTACTCCGAAGTGCTGGCTCGCTACCTTGGTCATATCTTCAACATAGACCCGAAAAGCGGCTCATTCCAGCATCGGCGATTATTTATCTGAAGACCCCAGGCTGCCGAGTGTGTCCGCCAGCAGGTCAACAAAGAGCTGTACGCGGGCGGTCTTCTTCTCGTTGATCAGCAGCGCAAAGACGTTCCGGGCCAGCCTGATCTCCGGAACGTCCAGCACCACGACGCCGGCCGGACGGTGCCGCAGAGCGAGCTCGGGCACCAATGCGGCGCCCAGCCCCGCAGCGGCCATCTCCAAACTGGCATGAAAGTCGTCGCTGTAGGCCACCACACGGGGATGCAGGTTGCAGCTGGCAAAGAGCCGCTCGATGACCGTGGCGTCGGACGTGCCGGGGTGGTGCATGATCCACGGCATGTCCGACAGGTGGTCCGCAGCCACCTTCGCCTCGGTACGGAAGCCCCAGCCGCTGGGCAGGACCACGCGGAAATTGTCGTCCCCGATCCACTGCCGGTTGATCGTGTGCGGCCAGGCGAGTCCTGACTGGCCCACCTGGTACACCAGGGCAACATCCACATCCCCGCCGGAGCGAAGACCCTGGATGGTCTGCGCCGGCTCGGCCACCGAAACCCGCAGGTCAATGCCCAGGCCCTTCCAGGCCGGGTTCTTCAGAATCCGCGGCAGGACATACGTGGCGAGGCTGGGGAAGATGCCGAGCCTCAGCTCCTGGCTCGTGGCGTCCTGGGTCTTCGACGCGGCGGCCATCAGTGCCTCAATGTCCGTCAGCACTTTGGCCGCATGGCGGGCCATCACCACCGCGGCGTCTGTGGGCACCACACTCCGCGCCGACCGCTGGAACAGGTGGACACCCGTGTCACGCTCCAGCGCCGACATCTGCTGGGACACGGCGGAGGCGGTGTAGCCGAGCCGGCTCGCCGCGGCAGCAAACGACCCCAGCCTGGTCACTTCCAGCAGGGTCCTGAGATGTACGGGATTGACCACCAGCCCACAGTACTCCGGCTGCTCACCGGCAGGAAAAACAACTGCACCCATCCGGGTATCCCCGCGGTTCCGAATAGCCCGTGAGTATTCAGCCAGTGGAGTAGAGGAGCCAAGAATGTCACCGAGCCCAGCGGGTACTGGAGACGGAAAGCGGCGCGTCGCCGTCGTCGGCAGCGGAGTGGCGGGCCTGACCGCCGCCCATATTCTCAGCCGGCGCGACCACGTGACCCTGTTCGAGGCGGACGCCAGGCCCGGAGGCCATGCCCACACGCACGACGTCCCGCAGGCGAACGGGTCGCTGGCCGTCGACACCGGGTTCATCGTGCACAACGACCGCACGTATCCCAACCTCATCAGGCTGTTCGGCGAACTGGGCGTCGAAACCCAGGACTCGGACATGACCATGAGCATCCGGTGCGACGGCTGCGGGCTGGAATACGCCGGGGCAAAGGGTGCCGCCGGCGTCTTTGCCCGCCCGGCCAACCTCCTGCGGCCGCGGTACCTGGGGATGCTGGCCGAAATCCTGCGGTTCTGGCGCAGGGCACGGGCGCTGCTGGCGGCCGGACCGGAGGCGGGCGGGGAAGAAACCCTGGGGGCATTCCTGGGGCGGGAAAAGTTCAGCGACTACTTCACGGCACATTTCATGGCTCCGGTAGTGAGCGCCGTATGGTCCTGCGACCCCACCACCGCACTGTCATATCCCGCGCGCTACCTCTTTGCCTTCCTGGACCACCACGGCATGCTCGGCATCAAAGGCTCCCCGCAGTGGAGGACGGTGAAAGGAGGATCCCGGAGCTACGTGGACCGCGTGGTCGGCGGCCTGCAGGAGGTCCGTCTCAGCAGTCCCGTGTTAGCCGTGCGGCGCACGGCCCTCGGCGTCAAAATCACGACGGCGGCCGGCACCGAGGAGTTCGACGCCGCCGTCATTGCCGCCCACCCGCGCGAGGCGCTGGCCATGATCGCCGATCCCACGCCGGACGAAACCCGGGTGCTGGGCGCGATGCCGTACACCGTGAACCACATCAAATTCCACCGCGATCCCGCCGTGCTGCCGCGGACCGCGGCGGCCGGGGCCTCCTGGAACTACCGGCTGCCGTCCTGCGCGGCCCGCCCGGACCACGTGCTGGTCAGCTACGACCTCACGCGTCTGCAGCGCCTCCGTCCCGAAGACGGCGGCAGTTACATTGTCAGCCTCGGCGAATCGGAGCTCATCGACGCCGGAACCGTGCTCCAGGACCTCGTCTACGAGCACCCCCGGTACACGCCGGAGTCCGTCGCAGCCCAGGCGCGGTTGGGGGAGCTCGGAGATTCCCGGCTCGCGTTCGCCGGCGCCTACCACGGCTGGGGTTTTCACGAGGACGGAGCAGCATCGGGTGTCCGGGCGGCGGCACGGTTGGGCCGTGAGTGGGAAGCTCCGGTCGGCACGCACCGGTCGGAAGCGGAGCAGCCGGCGGAGCTTGTGCCATGACGGCGGCGATCTACCGCACCAGCATCCGCCACGTGCGGCGGGATCCGCTGGCGAACGCCTTCACCTACCGCAGCTACAGCTGGTACGTGGACCTCGACGATCTGCCCCGGCTGCCGTGGTGGCTGAGGCCCCTCGCCGCCTTTCACGCGAAGGACCACCTGGGCGATCCCACAGCCAGCATCCGGGCAAACGTGGACCGCTTCCTCGCCGTCAACGGGCTGGAGCCCGACGGCGGGAAGGTCACCATGCTGGCGAACGCGAGGGTGCTTGGCCAGGTCTTCAACCCCATCAGCCTGTTTTGGTGCCGCGGCGCAGACGGCGGCCTGCGCGCGGTCATTGCCGAAGTGCACAACACGTACGGTGAACGGCACTGCTACCTGCTGCCCACCGATGACGCCGGACGGGCCCGCACCGACAAGGAATTCTATGTGTCCCCCTTCAACGAGGTGGACGGCAGCTACCGGATGACGCTGCCTGAACCCGGCGGCCGGCTGGCGCTCGCGGTGGTGCTCGAGCGGGCGGGGCGGAAACCCTTTACGGCCACCATGACCGGGGTCCGCAGCTCCGTGACGCCGCGCAGCATCCTTGCCGCAGCGCTCGCCGTTCCGCTGGCGCCGCTGCGCGTCGTGGTGCAGATCCACTGGCAGGGCATCAGGCTTTGGGCCCGCGGCCTTCCCGTCATCAAACGCCCTCACCACCCTTCACAGGAGGCAGTCTCATGACTCTCACAGACCCGACCTACCAGGGAAGCCCGGCCGGTCCGCTCCGGATCCCGGCGGCTCCCGCAGCCATTGACGCCGAGGTGTGGCCCGGCGTCGCACGTCCTCCTGCCGGAGCGAAGGCCGCACTGGCCGGCAGGGCCGCCGGCGCGCTGTTCAGGGGTGCCGCCCGGCGGCTGCCGCTGCGCGTTGAGTACCCTGACGGGTCCGTGCTGGGTGCCGGGGGCGCGGGTTCGCCGGTGATGACCATGGTCAGGCCGGAGGATTTCGAGGCGCGCATCGGCGACAACGGCCTGATCGGCCTGGGGGAGTCGTTCATGGCGGGGGACTGGGAGGCGTCCGACCTGGCCGGCCTGCTTGAGGTCTTCGCTTCCTCGGTGGACACGCTGATCCCCGTGCCGCTGCAGAAGCTGCGCGGCCTGTACCTGCCCCGGGCGCCGCGGCAGGAGCGCAACACGGAGCAGAACACGCGCGGCAACATCTCGCGGCACTACGACCTGTCCAACGAGCTTTTCGCCACCTTTCTGGACAGCACCATGAGCTACTCCTCGGGACTGTTCGCGCCGGACGCCGGACCGCTGGCGGACGTCGGCTGGGAGGCCCTGGCGGCGGCGCAGCAGGCAAAGATCGACAGGCTGCTGGACAAGGCCGGCGTGGGGGAGGGGACCCGGTTGCTGGAGATCGGCACAGGCTGGGGCGAGCTGGCTTTGCGTGCGGCTGCCCGCGGCGCCACCGTCTACACGGTCACGCTGTCCAGCGAGCAGCAGGCGCTGGCACGGCAGCGCATCGAGCAAGCCGGCTACTCGGGCCAGGTCACGGTGGCCCTGCAGGACTACCGTGCGGTGGAAGGCGAGTACGACGCCGTCGTGTCCGTCGAAATGATCGAGGCGGTGGGCTACGAATACTGGCCGGTCTACTTCCAGACGATCGACAGGGTGCTGGCGCCCGGCGGCAAGGTGGCCATCCAGGCCATCACCATGCCGCATGGGCGGATGCTCGCCACGCGGAATGCCTACACCTGGGTGCACAAGTACATCTTCCCCGGAGGTTTCCTCCCTTCAGTGCGGGCCATCGAAAATGTCACCGAGCAGCACACCACGCTCCGCGTCCGGGAACGGCGGGGCATGGGCGATCACTACGCGGCGACGCTGCGGCTTTGGGAGGAACGGTTCCTTCAGCGGGCCGGCGAGGTGCGGGCGCTCGGATTCGACGAGGTCTTCCAGCGGATGTGGCTGTTCTACCTCTGCTACTCCCGGGCCGGTTTCCAGTCCGGCTACCTCGATGTGCAGCAGATCGTGCTGGACCGCCGGGAGGCGCAGCTCTAGCCGCGTTTCCTTAATCACAAATGGGGTTCCGAGGCATGCTTCGGGACCCCATTTTCGTGTCCAGGGACACGTCGGCCGGGCCGCCGGAGGGGCTGCGACACGCCGTCTTCCGCACGACACGCTGGGGTTTAAATGTGGCTAACTACTCCACAGGGTGTGGATTTCGTCCGTGAAAAAGCCGGAAATCCGGACATTTTGGGGACCCTCGCCTGTGGATTAAAAGTGCATTAAATGACATACTTGTAATACATCATCTAGGGGTTCCACAGAGTCCCCTGCACTACATGTAGTATCGACATACAGATTGAGCGGGAGACCGGCGAAGCCAGTACCGGGCAGTAAGGTTCTGGGCGGACAGCAGTTCCAGGCCGGGTCTCCACCGCATCGGTGAAATTTTAGACGTAGAGACTTCAGAGTCTTCAGGAGTACAGAAGCAGTGACTTCAACAAAGGGGACAGGGACCATGACCGTTACGGTTTACACGAAGCCGGCCTGTGTTCAGTGCAACGCAACCTACCGCGCACTGGACAAGAAAGGCATCACCTACCAGAGCGTCGACATCTCCCAGGACGCTGACGCCCTTGAGCGCCTGAAGTCACTGGGGTACATGCAGGCTCCGGTTGTCGTCACGGACCAGGACCACTGGTCCGGTTTCCGTCCGGACAAGATCGAAGAGCTGGCGCTGAGCGCCGCTGCTTCAGTGGCCTAGGCTTCGTCAGCCCGGGGGCCCGCAACCAAGGCCCGAATGCCGTTTCCGGCAGATGAATCCCAACTAGGTGAGGTGACTCCCATGGCCGCGCCGGCTCTTGCCGATGCGCCGGTTGCAGCACAGGCTGACAACACGACGCCGATGGACCGGGCACCCGAGGACAGGGCGCCGGAGAACCGGACGCACAGTCACCTCATCTATTTTTCTTCGACCTCGGAGAACACCAGGCGCTTTATTGACAAGCTGGGCGCGGATGCCGCGCGGATACCGCTGTATCCGAAGGATCAGCCGCTCACTGCCTCCGAGCCGTACGTGCTGGTGGTGCCGACGTACGGCGGAACAGGCGGCGAGGGCTCCGTGCCCAAGCAGGTCATCCGGTTCCTGAACAACCCGCAGAACCGTCGGCTGCTGAGAGGCGTCATCGGGGCCGGGAACACGAACTTCGGGGACAACTACTGCATGGCGGGGGACATCATCGCCGCCAAGTGCGGGGTTCCCCATCTATACCGTTTCGAACTCATGGGGACGCCGGAAGACGTCGACCGTGTACAAAAAGGATTGGAAGAGTTTTGGACACGACTGTCGCAGACACAGAAGTAACCAGGCCCGAAGGAAGGGACAAGCCCATGGAAACGGCTGTTGAGAAGCAGGAGAAGCCGGTGCTGCCTGCCGCGTACAAGGGCCTGGGCTACCACGAGCTGAACGCCATGCTGAACCTGTACGGTCCCAACGGCGAGATCCAGTTCGAGGCCGACCGCGAGGCGGCGCACCAGTACTTCCTGCAGCACGTGAACAACAACACGGTCTTCTTCCATGACCTCGAGGAGAAGCTCGACTACCTGGTGAAGAACCAGTACTACGAGCGCGAGACCCTCGACCAGTACACGATGAACTTCATCCGTGAGCTCTTCAACCGCGCGTACAAGAAGAAGTTCCGCTTCGAGACCTTCCTGGGCGCCTTCAAGTTCTACACGTCCTACACGCTGAAGACGTTTGACGGCAAGCGCTTCCTGGAGCGCTACGAGGACCGCGTCTGCATGGTCGCCCTGCACCTGGCCCGCGGCAACGAGCAGCTGGCGCTGCAGATGGTGGACGAGATCATCGAGGGCCGCTTCCAGCCGGCCACCCCCACGTTCCTGAACGCCGGCAAGAAGCAGCGCGGCGAGCTGGTCTCCTGCTTCCTGCTCCGCATCGAAGACAACATGGAGTCGATCGGCCGTTCCATCAACTCCGCGCTGCAGCTGTCCAAACGCGGCGGCGGCGTGGCGTTCGCGCTGACCAACATCCGCGAGGTCGGCGCGCCGATCAAGCAGATCGAGAACCAGTCCTCCGGCGTCATCCCCGTGATGAAGCTCCTCGAGGACAGCTTCTCCTACGCCAACCAGCTCGGTGCCCGCCAGGGTGCCGGTGCCGTGTACCTCCACGCCCACCACCCGGACATCTACCGGTTCCTGGACACCAAGCGGGAGAACGCGGACGAGAAGGTCCGCATCAAGACCCTCTCCCTCGGCGTCGTGATCCCGGATATCACCTTCGAGCTGGCCAAGAAGGACGAGGACATGTACCTGTTCTCGCCGTACGACGTCGAACGCGTCTACGGGATGCCGTTCTCCGACGTCTCGGTCACCGAGAAGTACTACGAGATGGTGGACGATTCCCGGATCAAGAAGACCAAGATCAAGGCGCGCGAGTTCTTCCAGACCCTCGCCGAGATCCAGTTCGAATCCGGCTACCCGTACATCATGTTCGAGGACACCGTGAACCGGGCCAACCCGATTGACGGCAAGATCATCATGTCCAACCTGTGCTCCGAGATCCTCCAGGTTTCGCAGCCCACCACGTACCATGACGACCTGTCCTACGACGAGACCGGCAAGGACATTTCCTGCAACCTGGGTTCGCTGAACATCGCGAAGACCATGGACTCGCCGGACTTCGGCCTGACCATCGAGACGGCCATCCGCTCGCTCTCGGCTGTTTCGGATATGTCCAACATCACCTCGGTGCCGTCCATCGCCCGCGGCAACGACCAGTCGCACGCGATCGGCCTCGGCCAGATGAACCTGCACGGATACCTGGCCCGCGAGCGGGTCCACTACGGGTCCGAAGAGGGCTTGGACTTCACCAACATCTACTTCTACTCGGTGGTGTACCACGCGGTCCGTGCCTCCAACCTGCTGGCCATCGAGACGGGCCAGACGTTCGGCGGCTTCGAGAAGTCCAAGTATGCCTCGGGCGAGTTTTTCGACAAGTACACGGAGCAGGAGTGGGTGCCGGAGACCGAGAAGGTCAGGGAGCTGTTCAAGAACGTCCACATCCCCACGCAGGATGACTGGCGCGAGCTGAAGGCTTCCGTCATGGAGCACGGCATCTACAACCAGAACCTGCAGGCTGTTCCGCCGACCGGCTCGATCTCCTACATCAACAACTCCACCTCCTCGATCCACCCGGTGGCGTCCAAGATCGAGATCCGCAAGGAAGGCAAGATCGGCCGCGTCTACTACCCGGCGCCGTACCTGACCAACGACAACCTGGAGTACTACCAGGACGCGTACGAGATCGGCTACGAGAAGATCATCGACACCTACGCCGCTGCCACCCAGCACGTGGACCAGGGCCTGTCGCTGACGCTGTTCTTCAAGGACACCGCCACCACCCGCGACATCAACAAGGCGCAGATCTACGCCTGGCGCAAGGGCATCAAGACCATCTACTACATCCGTCTCCGCCAGCTCGCGCTGGAAGGGACGGAGGTGGAGGGCTGCGTCAGCTGCATGCTTTAGTTGCATCTTCAACTAAATTGAACCACTACGACGGCGGGCAACCGCCCGCCGTCGTACGCTTTAACCAAGAACCAACCCAAACTTTTTAGGGGAAGACATGACCGAGAGGGTCAAGCTGCTGACGCACGTCGAGGCAATCAACTGGAACCGCATCCAGGACGACAAAGACGTGGAGGTCTGGAACCGCCTGGTCAACAACTTCTGGTTGCCGGAGAAGGTGCCGCTGTCCAATGACGTCCAGTCGTGGGCGACGCTGACGCCGGCCGAGCAGCAGCTGACCATGCGCGTGTTCACCGGCCTGACGCTGCTGGACACCATCCAGGGCACCGTTGGCGCCGTCTCGCTGATTCCGGACGCGCTTACGCCGCACGAAGAAGCCGTGTACACGAACATCGCCTTCATGGAGGCTGTGCACGCCAAGAGCTACTCATCGATCTTCTCCACGCTGTGCTCCACCAAGGAGATCGACGACGCCTTCCGCTGGTCCACCGAGAACGAGAACCTTCAGAAGAAGGCCCAGATCGTCATGGACTACTACCAGGGCGATGACCCCCTGAAGCGCAAGGTGGCCTCCACGCTGCTGGAGAGCTTCCTGTTCTACTCGGGCTTCTACCTGCCGATGTACTGGTCCTCGCGGGCCAAGCTGACGAACACCGCCGACCTCATCCGCCTGATCATCCGCGACGAGGCCGTGCACGGTTACTACATTGGCTACAAGTTCCAGAAGGGTCTGGAAGGCCTGTCGGAGGAACGCAAGCAGGAGATCAAGGACTACACGTTCGAGTTGCTCTTCGAGCTGTACGAGAATGAAGTCCAGTACACGCACGACCTGTACGACGGCGTCGGCCTGGCCGAGGACGTCAAGAAGTTCCTGCACTACAACGCCAACAAGGCCCTGATGAACCTGGGCTACGAGGCGATGTTCCCGGCCTCTGTCACCGACGTGAACCCGGCGATCCTGTCGGCCCTGTCGCCGAACGCTGACGAGAACCACGACTTCTTCTCGGGGTCGGGCTCGTCGTATGTGATTGGCAAGGCTGTGAATACTGAGGATGAGGACTGGGACTTCTAGGTCTCGTTGTCTCCTTCTGTAATGCGTTGAAGGCCGCCACCCTGTGAACTTAGGGTGGCGGCCTTCGTTCGTCGTCGGGGGAAACCGTTCGATCAGTGCAGGACTGGTTGAAGGTCAGGCGCTGGAGGCTTCCGCGGGCTTCGTCGTGATGGCTGCTGTGGGCACATCGGTTTCGGCACGCAGCAGCTGCAGGGCTTCCGCTGCAGGGGTGCCGGGGTCAGCGGTATACATCAGGATCCGGTGGCCTGACTCATCAGGCTGGGTCAGGACTTCGAAATTCAGCTCCAGGTCACCGACTTCAGGGTGGTGCATGTACTTCATGCCGGACATGCAGTTCTCCACCGGGTGCTTGGCCCACAACGTCGCGAAGTCGGGGCTCTTCATAGTCAATTCGCCCACGAGGGCCGCCAGCTCAAGGTCATCGGAAGTCATGCCGGCCAGGCGTCGAAGCGACGCAACGGCACGGGTGGCTTCCTCCTGCCAACGCGAATAGAGCTCCCGTGTGTGCGGATCCAGGAACAGCATCCGGGTCATGTTCGGCCGAGTTGACGGCGTCTCAGGCGAAGCCAGATCCAGATGCCCGGCAACCAGCCGGTGTCCGAGAGGATTCCACGCGAGCACTTCGCTGCGGCGGCCTAAGACGACCGCCGGAGTGGTGAACATGGATCGGATCAGCCTTACCGTGCCGGGCCCTGCCTTGTCCGGTTTGGTCAGGGTACGCCGTTTTGTCTTGCCCGGCCGGGCCAGATTGAACAAGTGTGCGCGCTCATCGGTGTTCAGAGTCAACGCGCGGGCAATGGAATCGATGACCGATTCGGAAGCGTTGTTGCTCAGTCCCTGCTCGAGCCGGGTGTAGTACGTGTTGCTGACACCGGCCAGCATGGCCAGCTCTTCCCTCCTGAGCCCGGGCACTCTGCGGATGCCGTAGTTCAAAAGGCCAACGTCCTCGGGCTGCAGGGCTGCCCTCCGGACGCGAAGGAACTCCCCAAGTTCACTGAGATTACTCATGCGCCCCATTCTGCCTCTCGTTGGAGTGACTGTCCTGTCACTGGCGGTGGTACCCACAGAGGGGTGTGGCTGATGTTGCAGGCTTCCTTGAAGCTGAGGACGTGAAAGTGCCGCCGTGGCGGCCCGACAATCAGACAAGGATCACTCAGATGACCATTCAACCGGACACCGCCGAGCCCGACACATTACTGGCACCGCCACGGCCGAAGAGTTCATCGGCTCCGGGCATGACGGGGAAGCAGCGGCTTGCCCTGATTGTGCTGCTAACCGCGAGCTTCACCTTGGCCGTTGACTTCTCCATCCTCAACGTTGCCCTGCCAACCATCGGCACCGACGTCGGATTCAGCCTCGAGAACCTCCAGTGGATCGCCACGGCATTCTCTCTCTGCGCGGCGGGCCTGACCCTGCTGTTCGGCAGGGTCGCTGACCTTGTCGGCCGACGCAAGATGTTCCTTATCGGCATGGCGCTGCTCGGTGCCGCTTCCCTGATGGGGGGACTGGCCATCGACCCGGCAGTCCTGCTGGTCGCCCGCGTGGGGCAGGGCATCGCCACAGCGATTGTCGTTCCGGCTGCGCTGTCACTGCTGCTGGGCTCCTTCGCCGAAGGACCCCTCCGGGACAAGGCATTGGGTCTCAACGGTGCACTGATGGCGGCTGGCTTCACCACCGGCGCCATCCTGGGCGGGCTGCTGACTGATCTGATGAGTTGGCGCTGGGCGTTCTTCATCAACATCCCTGTCGCCGTGGCCGTCCTGGTCATCGCGCCAGTCGTTCTCGCCGAAAGCAAGCCCACAATCAAGGCGCCGCTCGACATCCCCGGCGCCATCACCGTCACCCTGGGCCTCGTCGCCCTCGTCTTCGGTATGACGCACGCAGCGAAGAACTCCTGGACCGACCCGCTGACGCTGGGATCGCTGGCCGCATCAGCAGTGCTCCTCGTTGTCTTCACCGCTGTGGAACGCCGGGCCGAATATCCCCTGGTGCCTCTGACAATCCTGAAGCGGTCAACAGTCGCCTGGGGCAACATCGCAGGCGTCCTGGCGTTCGCGACGGAAACCTCGCTGGTGTTCCTCCTGACCCTGTACCTCCAACAGGTCCTCGGCTACACACCGCTGGGTGCCGGCCTCGCTTTCGCTGTCCTGGGCCTTGGTACCGTCCTGGGCGGCCTCCTTGGGCCGAAGGTCATCGGTAGGGTCGGCAACAAGCGGGCCATCGTGTACGGCCTCATCGTCCAGGCCATCGCGACAGCTTCCCTGGTCCTGCTGAGCAATGATCCCGCGGCCATCGCACTGCTTCTGGCCGCCACGTTTGTCGGCGGAGTCGCCAACTTGGTAGTCATCGTCGGCTTCATGGTCACGGCCACGTCAGGGCTGCCCGACGGGGAGCAGGGGCTCGCCACCGGGCTGGCCACCATGAGCCAGCAGATCGGCATCACTATGGGCATCCCGATCATGAGCGCCGTCTTCACGGCCCAGCTCGTGTCCCTTGGGTCAACTCACGCTCCGGCAGTTCTTAGCGGCGTCACCGTGGCGATCTGGGTGAACGCGGGACTCTGCCTGGCGACCGCACTGGTGGTGGCCCTGTTCCTCAAGAAGCCGGCCGCTTTGGACGTCGATGTGGCACCAAGCTCGCCTTCACCTGCCGCTGCGGCGCGGTCCTACGCACAATCACCGTCTGGCTCGCCAGGCCAGTGAACTCGCTATTCGTCCGGTTCGTAGTGAGTTTGGAATCTTTCGGCGGTCATGGCGTAGCCATCGGTGCCATCTTCGTTGTTGAACACCACAAAGTCGCCCTTGTTGTAGTGAGTCCGGCCTTCCTTGGTGGTCACGCTGCCGGCTTCCGAGGCAACTTCAGCCCAGACAGGCGTGGATTTCACATAAGCACCTCGGTGGACCTGCCGATAAGTGGCGGCGAAGACGTCCGCGTCGACGGTGTGGATGTCGCCGTCGTCGTCCACCAGCCAATCACCTGCCTTGCACTTCTGTTCACCGCCCCACTTGCGATAGCTGAACCCCTCGGTGTCCAGGCGCAGCGGTACGGCGACCACGTAGTAATCCGGCCGGCTCCTGTAGCGGCGGAACTCACTCATCAGCGTCCCTTTCCTTCAGACGCGCGGCAGGTCAAATACGGTGCCAAAATCAGTGTCCCGCACATCCCGTGTCGCGGCCAGACTGCCCAGTCGGTGGAGTGCCTTCATATTTTCCGGTGCATCCATGGCGCTCAGCGAGGAGACCGCCTCAGGTGCGGCAAGAGTTTCGTCCAGGGCGCGGACACTCTCCGGACGCAGGTCCACGTTATAGCGCAGGTAACTCATGAGTGGGGCACCGGTGAGGAGATCGCCGGTTAGCGACCCCAATTCCCTGTCGATCATCCTCGCGGTGGGGCTGGCGGACATCCACTGCAGCATCGTCTCCTGAAGTACTGCGCAGTCCTGCAGCACGGATTTGAGTGCCCGCAGGGCGTGGCTTGCCGTGAACTTTGCCTGGCTGACGGCAGGATCGGCCGCGCCAGTGCCGACCGACACCAGCAGCAGCTTCTCCCCACCGGTTTCCCAGCCCACGCGGTAGCCCTCCATAGAGGCGTACATGAGCGCCTGCAGGGCAGGATTGTTGAAGGGACTGACACCACCGTCCACGAAACTACCGGTCACAGGGCTCAGGTTGCGGCCGCCCATTATGGTGATGGTTTCCGGTTCGAAAAATGACGGCGCAGCGGTGGAGGCCCGGACAACCTGCCAGAGTGGATAGTCACCGTTACCCATCCTGCCGTTGGCCCCGGAAACAAAATACCTGCCGCGGGGGTTGTTGCTCATCGGCCACGGACTGCCGCTGTCCAGGCGCTTGATGACCACCAGCAATCCCGTCAAGAGCTCGGGGCCGCCCAAAGTGGTGTCCGTGCCGAAGACATCCTTCAACTCCGCAACCAGGGCCTGTTCGTTGTACCTGGCGCGTAGAAGAACCTGGCGCAAAAGACTTTTCTCAAACACCCGCCACCCAAGGCTGAAATACTTGTCAGTGAGTTCGCCGACGCTCAAGCCTTGGGCGAGAGCCGCCGCGATGATGGCCCCTGTAGACGTCCCTGCAATCAGGTCAAAGTAGTGGCAAAGACGGAAGTCATCACCTCCGCCGTGGCGTTCCCGCAGTAGGTCCTCTATCTTTTCCAGAATTCCAAGGCTCAAGACGCCCCGCAGCCCGCCGCCGTCCAGAGCAAGAATGCGCTTGGGCCTGCCATCACAGCGGAAGTGCTCGTCCCGGGTAAGTATGCGATAAGGCATCTGGAACGCCTCTTCTCATTGTCGAGCTGCGTAAGACCATGCTAGCTGGACACAGTTTGGTAGTCAGGCCGCGCGCTTGGCCATCCGGCAAAGTCCGTCGGTGGGACCCGCGGCGATGGTCCACTGAGCGCATCCACCACCCTTGAAGTGCGTGACGCGCGGGGTGGAGTATTGATTTGGGGGGCCGGGTGATTCGCTTCCGCGGGCAGGAGACGTTGTGTACGCAGCACAGGTTGGCCGTCGCCAGCCTCGTCGGCGTGGGCTCCTACAGCGGTGCCGGCGGGATCACAGCGCGGTTCTGATGCGAGGCCGTCCGTCTTTACTGCGATGGATCGCGGTGCAGGCATGTCTCGTGTTTTCCTGAGTCATTCCAGCCGGGACACTTGGCAGGCGGTCGCCCTAAAGCGGTGGCTGGTGGAGCAAGACCCGGGTCTTGCCGAGGAGATTTTCCTGGACCTTGATCCCGTGACGGGTATTGCGCCGGGGGAGCGGTGGAAGGAGGCCCTGCTTCGGGCCAATGAGCGGTGCGAGGTGGTCATCTGCCTGCTCTCCGCCAGCTGGGAGGACTCCCGCGAATGCTTGGCCGAGTACCGGACCGCGGAGAATCTGGGAAAGCTGATCCTGTGTGCCCGGCTTGAGCCCCTGGAAGAGGAAGGCATCACCGGGGAATGGCAGCGTTGCGACCTCTTCGGCAACGGACCAACAACCGAAATTCCAATCGACGGCAAAGTCAGCCCTGTTGTGTTTCTCACCGAGGGCCTACGGCGGCTGCACCAAGGGCTGCGCCGTACAGGGATTGGGGCAGAGCACTTCGCCTGGCCGCCGCCGCAGGATGCCGGCCGTTCCCCCTATCGAGGGTGGGAACCGTTCGAGGAAGCGGACGCTGCGGTATTCTTCGGCCGGGACGGACAGATCGTGCGCGGCTTGGATGCGCTGCGTACGATGCGCACCTCCGGCATCGAGTCGCTGTTCGTGATACTGGGTCCCTCCGGTGCGGGCAAGTCCTCGTTCCTGCGGGCGGGGCTACTGCCGAGGCTGCGGCGGGAGGACCGACAGTTCCTAGTGCTGGACACCGTGCGGCCTGAGCGAAACCCGCTCACCGGTGACTGTGGCTTTGCCTGCGTGGTCCACGCCCAGCGCACCCGTCTGGGACTGGCTACTCCCACCCTCGGCGCCATCAAGGATGCCTGCACTCGGGCGGACACGGAGCAACTGCGCGAGTGGCTGGCCGAAGCCCGGCAAGCTGCCGCGGAACGGCTGCTGGAGGTACCCGCCGGGACACCGCCGCCGACCCTGATCCTGCCGCTGGACCAGGCCGAGGAACTCTTCAGTGCGGATGCGGGCCCCCAGGCCCCCCGGTTCCTGGAATTGCTTGCCGGCCTGTTGGACCACGAAGACGGGACGGTGCCAGCGTTAATTGTTGCCGCGACTGTCCGCTCGGATTTCTACGAACCACTGCAGACCGCACCTGAGCTGGCCGGACTGAAGAGCGTCGTCTTCGATGAGCTCAAACCGATGCCGGTCGCCAGGTTTAGGGAGGTCATCCTTGGCCCCGCAGCCCGTGCCACCGGGGCCGGGAGACCGCTGGAAATCGAACCTGTGCTGGTGGATCGCCTGCTGGAAGACAGCGTTCAGGGCGCGGACACCCTGCCGTTGCTCTCACTGACCCTGGCACGCCTGTACCAGGATTACGGCGGCGACGGGGACCTTCGTCTGGCCGAATACCATGCGATGGGTGGTATGCAGCAGGTCGTGCAACACGAGATCGACACGCTGCTGTCCCCGGGCCCGGCACTGCGGCAGAGGCAGCTGGATCTGCTCAAATCTGCCTTCATCCCCTGGCTGGCGACCATCAACCCAGACAATGACCAGCCTGTCCGCCGGATGGCCCGCCTGTCCGACCTCCCGGCCGACGCCCGGCCACTCATAGATGCCATGGTGGGCCGGCGTTTGTTGGTCGAGGACGAGCGCGGCGGGGAGACCGTGATCGAAGTAGCTCTGGAGAGCCTGTTGCGTCAATGGCAGGACCTGGCCGGGTGGCTGGCAACGGAGCAGGAGGACCTCAAGGAGGCCGACAACCTGGAACGCGCCGCGGCTGCTTGGAAACGCAGTGGCCGCAACGAGGCATGGCTCTTCGCAGGAGAAAGGCTCAGTGGTGCCGAGACACTCTTCGGAAAACCCGGATTCCGGGAACGGCTGGACCCTGCCCGTGAGTTCCTCCGCGCCTCCCGAAGCCGGGAAGAGGAACGGCTTGAAGCTGAGAAAAGACGTCGGGATGCTGAACTACGGGCTGTCCGCGACAAGCAGGAACTGGCCGAAACGCACGCGGCGGATTTACGGAAGCGCTCTCGTGTACTCAAGATCGTCCTAGCATCAGCGGTCGTTATCGCCCTGGTTGCCGTGGCTAGCTTCGTGTGGGCCTCCTTTGCTGAGCGCGAGGCCACTGCCCGCGACCGCGAAGCCACAGCTCTTCGTCTTGTATCGGAAGGGCTGTCCATGCTCGAAGGGACCCGGAACGGTGGCGATGCAAACGGTCTCAAGCGTATCCTCGCCGCGCAAGCGATTGCCTCGACCGCGGGGGGCGAGAGCGCTCTGTTAAGCGCTGTCAATATGAAGCGCGACCTGCAAAAGATCATGGAAACGACGACCAAAATCAGCAGTATGGCGTTCAGCCCGGACGGCAAGAGGATCCTGACCGGCGGACCCGACGGTATGTTGCGGCTGTGGAATGCTGAGACCGGCCAGGCTCTCGACGAACCGATGAGTGGACATAAAGATAAGGTCAACAGTGTTGCGTTCAGTCCCGACGGGCGACGAATCCTTTCCTGTGGTGACGACGGCACCGTTCGCCTGTGGGATGCGGCTTCAGGCGGGGCCTTGGGCGCGCCTTTGACCGGACACACCGGAGCAGTGACGAGCGTCGCGTTCGGTCCCGGGGGCCACCGGATCCTTTCCGGCGGCGACGACGGCACATTGCGACTGTGGGACCCGGAAACGGGCCGGGCACTGGGCAAGCCGATGACCGGACACCAGAAGGCGGTGACGAGCGTCGCGTTCGGCCCGGACGGACGCCGCATTGTTTCCGGCGGTGCCGACGCCACACTGCGGCTGTGGGACGCTGCGAGGGGCCGGGCCATCGGCGAGCCTTTGACCGGACACAAGAAGGCAGTGACGAGTGTGGCATTCGGCCCCGATGGGCGCCGGATCCTTTCCGGCAGCCGGGACGCCCTGGTGCGGCGATGGGACGCGGCGACGGGCCGGGCCCTCGGCATGCCGATGAGGGGACACAAGGGTGCGGTGACAAGCGTCGCGTTCAGCCCCGACGGGCGACGGACTGTTTCCGGGGGTGACGACGGCACGATTCGGGTCTGGGACACGGAATCGGGCCGGGCTTTCGGCGAGCCGATGACCGCCCACAAGAGCGGTGCGGTGACGAGTGTCGCGTTCAGCCCCGATGGACACCGGATCCTTTCCGCCAGCGCAGACGCCATATTGCGGCTGTGGGACCCGGAGACGGGCCGGGCCCTCGGCAAACCGATGACCGGACACAAGAATGCGGTGACGAGTGTGGCGTTCAGCCCGGATGGACACCGGATCCTTTCCGGCGGTGACGACGGCACGGTTCGCCTGTGGGACCCGGAGACGGGCCGGGCCCTCGGCAAACCGATGACCGGACACAAGGACGCGGTGATGAGTGTCGCGTTCAGCCCGGATGGTCACCGGATCGTTTCAGGCAGCGCAGACGCTACGGTGCGGCGGTGGGGCGCGGAGACGGGCAGGGCTCTCGGCGAGCCTTTGACCGGACACAGGGATGCGGTGACGAGTGTCGCGTTCAGCCCCGATGGTCACCGGATCCTTTCCGGCAGCCGAGACGGAACGGTGCGGCGGTGGGACGCGGAGACGGGCCGGGCTCTCGGCGAGCCTTTGACCGGACACAAGGATGCGGTGACGAGTGTGGCGTTCAGTCCCGACGGGCGCCGGATCGCCTCCGGCGGTATCGATGGCACGATCAGACGGTGGGACGCGGAGACGGGTCAGGCCCTCGGCGAGCCCCTGACCGGACACAAGGATGCGGTGACGAGTGTCGCATTCAGTCCCGACGGGCGCCGGATCGCCTCCGGCGGTACCGACGGCACAGTGGAGCGGTGGGACACCGAAACGGGTCAGCCCCAAGGCAAGCCGATGACTGGGCACCTGAATGGGGTGTACGGCCTGGCGTTGACCCGCGACGGGCTCCGGATCGGCACCGGGGGTAACGACGGAACCGTGCGGCTCTGGGACGCGGAGACGGGTCAGCCCCTCGTGGGACCGATGACCGGACACGAGGGCCCTGTCTACAGCGTGGCATTCAGCCCCGACGCCCGCCGAATTGCCTCCGGGAGCGACGACGGCACCGTGCGGCTTTGGCCCGTGCCCCTGACCCCGTCCGACACTTTATGTACGAAACTTTCCCAGAACATCAGCCACAAACAGTGGGGTGAATGGGTGTCTCCAGACATCGAATACGTCAAGGTCTGCCCCGGCCTTATCGTACCTCCGGACATACCCGGCAACCGGCGCAAGAATACTCCCGCAAGCTGACAACTGGGCAGATCCTAGCCAGAGGATTAAGGAGCAGGCCGAATGTTCGTCTGTATGGCTCAGGTCATTGGACCGTGCTACAGCGGAGTCACGGCTCCGCGCATGAGGGATGCCGCGGCTCCGATCGGCGGGCGCATCATGGCCGCGGAGACAGCCGGGGACGGAAGGAAATGACTCCGCGACAGCTCACGTCTGTAATCGGCGTGACGACGGGCTTCGTAATCCTGGTCATGCTCTGCGTCGATTGGTCCCCGACAGCCCTACAGGATCCTGCCCGAACTTTGAGTTTGAATGCCCAGGGCGTACTCCGGTGGGGGGAGAATCCGAACCGGATTCCGTTTACGGTTTTTGAGCTGACACTTTTCGTGGGCGTGGGCTTGGCATTCGTTCTCGCTGGAGTGGCGGCTTGGCGGAGCCGGCCGTCCCGGAACCCGGGGCTGCTGTTGGTTGTGGCGGGTTGGCTTTGGCTGGCGTCCGGGATTCGCCGTTCCAGCGACCCGGTGGCCTTTACGCTCGGCGTAACTCTTACGCTGATGTATCAGCCTCCTTTGCTGCAGTTGGCGCTCAGTTTTCCGTCAGGAACACTGCGCGGTCGGGCTGAGAGAGCTGCCGTTGCGTTCTTCTACGTTTCCTGGCTGTTGGCCCCCGCAGCTGGCTGGGCCTTCTTCGATCCACGCCTCCATGTTGCGGTAGGAGAGTCCACGTCCCGCAATCTGTTGCTTCTCTGGGACAGCCCGTCTCTCGTGGCCGCCCTCGGGAACGCAATCCGCATATTTCAGATCTCGGTGGGGGTCGCGATCGTGACGGTCCTGGTCGCCCGCTGGCGCTCAGGGACAAAGGCTTACCGGTCGGCATTCCTGCCACTCTGGCTCGCCGTAATCGTAAAAACAGCGGCCACCGTATGGGTGTCCCTCGCAGTGATCCAACTGTCTGGATCTCTGTCCTCGGAAGCGCTGCTCTGGCAATATCCGGCGACCGCAATAGTGCCGCTGGCAGTATTGTTTGGTCTGTGGCGCTACCGGTTCGCGCGTGGCAGGCTGGGTGATCTCATGGTGGAGGTCGGCACAGCCCCGGTCAGCGACCGACTAATCGGCGCCCTTCGGAGATCCGTCCACGACCCCACCCTCACTTTGCTGCGTTGGTTCCCCGATCAAGAGTCTTTTGTTGACAGCAGTGGAGTTCCCCAGGCGTTACCGGATGGTTCAACCGGGCGCGCGTCGATGGTCTTGGAACGCCACGGAACACCGGTAGGAGCCCTGGTTTTTGACGAAGCCCTCCAAGACCAGCCGCAGCTGCTAGCCGCGGTACGCAGCGCAACGTCCCTGGCGTTGGAAAACCAGCAGATGGAGCAACAGCTCCGGGAGCAACTCGTTGAGGTCCGTCGCTCCAGGGAGAGAATCGTCACGGCCGGGGACTCCCGGCGTCGTCAGCTTGAACGGGACCTTCACGACGGAGCTCAGCAACGCTTGGTGGCCGTGTCGATGGAGCTGGCGCGGGCCCAGCGGACGGCGGATTCGCAGGAGGTACAAATCCTAGTCGGGCAGGCCAGGGCCGAGCTTTTGGATGCACTTGACGAGTTGCGCGAATTGGCGAGGGGCGTGTATCCCCCCTCGCTCCGGGAGAGGGGTTTGGCGGGCTCCCTCACTGCGTTGGCGGAGCGATCAGCACTGCCCATGGAGCTGGATCTCAGAACGGGCAACGGGCTACCGGCTCACGTGGAGCTGGCTGCCTACTTCATCTGCGCAGAAGCCGTCACCAACGCGACGAAGTACGCCGAGGCGGCGTGGGTGCGCATCTGCATCGACGGAACCGAAAAGGAGTTGCGAATGGAGATCGTGGACAACGGAATTGGTGGTGCCCGGCCGGGACCCGACGGCGGGTTGCTGGGGATTGCGGACCGGGCAGCAGCACTGGGTGGCTCGTTGGTCATCGATAGTCCGGAGGGCAGAGGTACGACGATACGCGCCGTTCTTCCCTTCTCCGCCGACCAGGAACGCGACCTGCCATGACACTGCGTGTTGCCATCGCTGAAGACTCGGCACTACTGCGCCGGGGATTGTCCGCCCTGCTGAAGTCCGAAGGACTAGAAGTCGTGGGTGAGGCTGCTGACGGCCCGCAGCTGCTGGAAATGATTGACAAACAAGGGGCCGACGTCGCCGTGGTGGACATCCGGATGCCCCCCAGTTACACCATCGAAGGCATCCAGGCCGCCGAAACCCTAAGAAGCAGACACCCCGAGACAGGCGTACTCCTACTGTCCCAGTACGTGGAAACGGAAAACGCGATGTCCCTGTTGAAGAATGGGGCCAAAGGCTTGGGCTACCTGCTCAAAGAGCGGGTGTCCGATGTCGACGAATTCATCGATGCCCTGCATCGCGTTGCTGCGGGCGGCACCGCCATCGATCCGGAGCTTGTTACACGTTTGGTCGACCGTCCGCACAAAGGTCATGACCGAGGCGATGACCTCACGAGCCGGGAGAAGAACGTCCTTGAGCTCATGGCCGAAGGGCGCACCAACCAGGCCATAGGGAAGTCGCTCTTCTTAGGGGAGCGCACCGTAGAGGCCCATATTCGGAGCATTTTCCTTAAGCTCGACTTGAGGCCCGAGCCCGAGGACCACAGGCGGGTGCTCGCCGTCCTCACATACCTTCGTGGAGTCGGACCGGAGCGGAGTTCCGAGTGAAGGGCCGGCCAGTGGTTCCGGGCCGAAGGGATCAGAGTCAGGCAGCGATCTCCCCGTTTGTCGAACCGCTGTCGGCGGCCGCCCCGGCAGCCTCGGCTGCCTCCAGCGGGGCCAGGAGGAGTGCCCGCTGGGTTGCGGACAGGGCCTGCGGGAAGGCTAGCGCCAGGTAGGCCAGATGCAGGGCGGCGACGATGTAATGCGTGCCCGCGACACCGTCCAGTGACCGCGCCACGCTGGCCCTGATGCGTTCGAAGTTTACTGAATCCCCATGATTGGCCAGGGCCATCCGGGCGAGCATGTGCTGCGGATGCCTCTGGACGCTCCTGTCCTTCTCAGCCGCAGCCTGCAGCTGTGTTTTGGTCCAGCGGCGATCCAAGAGTTGGGTGGCGTCCTCGGTAGCGGCGAAGTGGGCAAGATGGATCGTGCTCATCGGTACAGGCGTGGACAACATCGAGATACTCCTTCGGACTGTTGAGGGATGGCCACGGACCCTGCCGTTTGATCCGTTAGATCCATGGTGCTTTCGGACGTCAGCGGAAGCATCCGTGCCAGCACGCATTTTGGGCCGACGACACAGACAGGCCAGTGCCGAGATCGCCGGATCCGGAACACTATCCTTGCAGCGCTATCCGTTCCCTGCTTCTCGGAAACCGTGCTGGCACGGTAGTGCCCAATTCCCACCCCAACGCAACATGGACTTACCCGGTTAAACGAATCCGGAACCGGAATTTAGGCCTCTCGAGGTTTATCCATTCCAACCAATCAGGACCGACACGGCTGCTGCCATCGCTATGTGACACATGAGCCAAGGACGTCCACCCGATCACCACCCAGGAGCGTTAATCATGTTTTCCAAAGCAACACCAACAAAAAAATCCCGCACTGCACGCCGCAAAATTGCTCTCATAGCCGCGGCTTCGCTCGCACTGACAACCGTTCCCTTCGCCTTGGCCGCCCCGGCCCAGGCAGCCACCACCCAATGCTCCGTCAAAGCAGAGAGGCCGGAATATGCAGGGAAGACCAAGTACGGGGTCACGCTGGTCAACTATAAGATAAAGGTGTACTGCGCGAAGGCCCGGGACGTGCTCATCAAGCAAGAACGTTGGGAAGATGACTACACGTATTGGCCTCCCTTCAACGGCAACGATTTCTTGGGTGCATCGTCGTGGAACAACTACCGTGTCGAGACTGGCAAGACGCTGATCATCAACAACGTGCGAACGCTCGTCAACGGGGAGGCCCTAGACGAGGAAGTCTTCCACAAGGCTGCCATCCGGGAAGGTTCGAGAGACCTTGACATCTGGACGGACTGGTCAAAGTGGAGTGTCAGCCCTAACCTCTCAATTTCATAACTGCCTTACAGCACGGCGGTCCGGTGGCTCGGAACAGGCGTCGGAGGCGGGCTGGCCGGTGGAAGCATCCGGCCAGCCCGCCTCCGCGTGGGTTCTGGGGTTTCTAGCCACGTGAACCGGTTATTGCAGTGCGGTGCCCTCAGGTGGACCATGGACAGCATGGGAAGGCTCTGGCTCCCGCTGCCAGTGGAGATTGCGGCTTTCGAGCCGCGATCGGGGGCGGATGCAGGTCGGTTTCCGGTTGCCGAGACAGTTCTTGAAGCTTTGCAGCGCAAGGAATGGGTGGTCTGTTGTCACGCATCTTCCTGAGTCATTCGAGCCGGGACACCCCTCAGGCCATCGCATTGAAGCGGTGGCTCATTGAGCAGGACCCGGGCCTGGCGGATGAGATTTTTTTGGACTTGGATCCCGTAACCGGGATCCAGCCCGGTGAGCGGTGGAAGGAAGCCCTACGGCGGTCCAATATCCGATGTGAGGCGGTAATCTGCCTGCTCTCGCGCCACTGGGAGGCATCAGCCGAATGCCGGACCGAGTTCCGTACGGCGGAGTCCTTGAACAAGCTCATTCTGTGCGCACGGCTGGAGCCTCTTGTAGCGGACGGTATTACCGGGGAATGGCAGCGCTGCGACCTGTTTGGCGCCGGTCCGACCACGCAGATCCCGGTTGATGGCATGAATGGCGTGGTGGCGTTTCAGACGGAGGGTCTGCAACGCGTACACCGTGGTCTGCGCCGGGCGGGAATCGGGGCAGAGCATTTCCCCTGGCCACCGCCGAATGATCCGAACCGTGCACCGTACCGAGGATGGGAACCGCTCGAGGAGTCGGACGCGGCGGTGTTCTTCGGCCGCGACGGGCAGATCCTCCGCGGCTTGGATGAGCTGCGGGGAATGCGAAATTCCGGAATCGAATCGCTGTTCATGATTCTGGGTCCTTCCGGGGCAGGGAAGTCATCCTTCTTGCGGGCCGGCCTGCTGCCCCGGCTCAAGCGGGACGACCGACACTTTGTGGTTTTGGAGATCATGCGCCCGGAGCGCAACGCCCTCACCGGGGAGCGGGGTTTCGCCCACTCGCTTCATGCACTGCGAACCGCCATGGGGTTGGCCCGGCCGGTGCTGGCAGAAATCAAGGATGCCTGCACCGCGGCCGACGCGGACCGGCTGCGGGCGTGGCTGACAGAAGCCAGAGAGGCGGCAGCATCCCGGCTGCCGACCGAGGCCGCGGGGACGGCGCCGCCAACCCTCGTGTTGCCACTGGACCAGGCGGAGGAACTCTTCAGCGTGGACGCCGGACCACAAGCCAAGCAGTTCCTGGAACTCCTGGGCCGGTTACTGCGCAATCATGATGGGCTTGCGCCGGAATTGATTGTGGCTGGCACCATCCGTGCAGACCGGTACGAAATGCTGCAGACCGCGCCGGACTTGGCCGGACTTGGAAGCCGCCTTTTCGACGATGTCAGACCGATGCCGGTTGCCCAATTCAAGGAGGTGATCCTCGGACCTGCCGAACGGGCCACCGCGGCCGGACGGACCTTGAGGGTGCAACCGGACCTGGTCGACCGGCTCCTGGCCGATTCCGCTGAGGGCGCGGACACCCTGCCACTGCTCTCATTGACCCTGGCCCGGGTGTATGCCGACTTCGAAGGGGCCGGGGAGCTGACCTTGGACGGATACGAGGCTGTCGGGGGCATGGCCAGCGTTGTGCAGACGGAAATCGACGCCGTGCTCGCCCGTGACCCGGTTGTGCGTCGGTCGCAGCTAAAGCGGCTGCACTCGGCGTTCATTCCATGGCTGGCGACCATCAACCCGGAAAATGATCGGCCCATGCGCCGCGTCGCGCGACTGACGGATCTTCCGGAACAAGCCCGACCGCTGATTGACATGTTGGTCGCCAGGCGCCTGCTGGTCAAAGACGAACGTGACGGCGAGATTGTTGTCGAAGTGGCCTTGGAGAGCCTCCTGCGCCAATGGAAGGAGTTGGCCGGCTGGCTGGCCAGCGAGCGGGAGGACCTTAAGGAGGCCGATAATCTTGAACGCGCTGTAGCGGCATGGGAGAGCAGCGGCCGCGGTAACGCGTGGCTCTTCGAAGGCGAACGGCTGACCGGGGCAGAGTCGCTGGCCGAAAAACCTGGCTTCCGGGACCGCCTAGGCAACGCCCGCAGCTTCCTGGACGCCTCCAGAAAACGGGAGGACGATCGGATTGCCGAAGCCCAACAGCGGCAGCAAGCCGAACTACTGGCCGCCAGGGAGAAGCAGGAAGCAGCCGAAACGCATGCAGCGGTGCTGCGGAAAAGCGCCCGCCTGCTGAAAGCTGTACTGATCGTTGTGGTTCTGGTCGCCGTAGTTGCAACTGCCGGCTTCGTGCGGGCCTTTATCGCAGAAGGTGAGGCTACTGCCCGTACCCGCGAGGCAACTGCCTTGCGGCTTGCGGCAGAAGGCCAGTCGATGCTCGCTGGTGCCCGCCCCGGCGGCGAAGTGCGCGGGATGCTCCAGATGCTTGCCGCGCAGGCTCTGATGCCGACCGGCGAAGGCGAGCGGGCCGTCGTCAACGCCGTGGTGAAGCAACGATTCGTCGAAAAGATTGCGGACGTCGGAGCCTTTGTCGGGGGAGTGGCGTTCGGCCCGGACGGCGCTCACGTCGTTTCCGGCGACGCCAGCGGCACGGTCCGATTATGGGACGCCCGCACGGCTGAGCCCGTGGGGGACCCGATGACCGGACACCGGGGGGCCGTGAAGAGCGTCGCCTTCAGCCCGGATGGACGGCGGGTCGCCTCGGCGGGTGTCGACAGGACCGTGCGGTTATGGGACTCAGCCACTGGGGCACCCGTGGGGGCACCTTTTGCAGGACATAAGGGTGAGGTGAACAGCGTGGCGTTCAGCCCGGACGGCCGGCAGATAGCCTCTGCTAGCGCCGATCGCACGGTGCGACTGACGGACGCGGCCACCGGACTGCCCGTGGGGGAGATGTCCGGGCACCAGGGGGCGGTAAAAAGTGTGGCGTTCAGCCCGGACGGTCGACGGATGGCCTCGGGAGGTTCTGACAGTACCGTGCGGTTATGGGATACGGATGCCCGATCACTTATTGGTGAGCCGCTGACCGGGCACCGGGGCGCGGTGAACAGTGTGGCGTTCAGTCCCGACGGCGAGCGGATCGTCTCCGGGGGCGCGGACCGCACCCTGCGGTTGTGGGACGCAGGCACCGGCGCGCCCGTCGGGCAGCCGATGACCGGACACAGGAATTGGGTATCGGGGGTAGCGTTCAGCCCGGACGGCCGGCGCATCGTCTCGAGCAGCGGAGATTACACTTTGCAGCTGTGGGACGCAGTCACCAGGCTAACCGTTGGGGAGCCGATGACTGGCCACGGGAAAGAAGTAGCCAGTGTGGCGTTCAGCCCCGACGGCCTGCGGATCGCCTCGGGGCTGGGCGATGGCACCCTACGCTTGTGGGATGCCAGCATTGCTCCACCTATAAAGCACGAAGGCCCGGTGAGCAGTGGGACGTTCAGCCCAGACGGCAGGCGCATTGCCTCTGGAGGCGGCGATGGCACGGTGCGGCTGCGGGACGCCGCCAGGGGTCTACCCATTGGGGCGCCCTTGGCCGGGCACCGCGGTGTAGTGAACAGTGTGGCGTTTAGCCCCGACGGAAAGCGGATCGCCTCAGTCGGTGCCGATGGCACGGTGCGGTTGTGGGTCGCCGCCAAGGCCACAGTCATCGGTGCGCCGATGGCCGCGCACCGGGGTGCCGTGAACGGCGTTGCGTTCAGCCCCGACGGAAAGCGGATCGCTTCGGCCGGTGCCGATGGCACGGTGCGGCTGTGGGACTCGACCACGCGCGGGCCAGCCGGGGCGCCAATGACCGGACAACGCGGCGGGGTGAAAAGCGTTGTGTTCAGCCCCGATGGCCGGCGGATCGCCTCCGGGGGCGCAGACCGCATGGTGCGATTGTGGGACGCGGTATCCGGAGCCCCTGTCGGGGAGCCCTTGGCAGGACATGAAAGTGATGTGAACAGTGTGGCATTCAGCCCCGATGGCCGGCGGATTGCCTCGGGAAGTGCTGACAGCATGGTGCGGTTGTGGGATGCGGCCACCGGAGACCCCGTCGGTGGACCCATGGCCGGTCACTGGGATGCGGTGAACAGTGTCGCTTTCAGCCCCGACAGTTTGCGGGTCATCTCAGGCAGCCGAGATGGCACCGTACGGTCATGGCCTGCCCCTTCGGAGTGGTCCGCGGCGCTGTGCGCCAAGCTGACGCAGAACCTCAGCCACGAACAATGGCGCGAATGGATCTCTGCCGATGCAGGGTATGTTCAGACCTGTCCTGGTCTTCCGGTTCCGCCCGATGTCACGGCCCGGACCGGTTGAGGCCCGAACCAGAGGACCACAGGCGGGTGCTGGCTGTCCTTACCTGTCGTCGCGGGGTTGGGCAGAGGCGGGGTTCCGAAGAATCGCCCCGCGTGGACAACATAGACGTACTCCTGTGATACCTGACGGTCGGCATGGGAGCTCGTCGGCTGATCCCTGCCTTCCGGCAAGGTCCATAGTGCCTTCAGGGGTGCAGACTCAGGATCCGTGCCAGCACGCATTCTGGCGGAACGGATAACACGCACGGCTCAGTCTCCGCCTGCCGACAGTGGTAGCACGGAAGCGAGGGGCATACGCGCAGTCGCAGACTGGAAGTGCCGGTTCCGAGAGAAGAAGGATTCCCGGGATCGAAGCCCATCAAGCAGGGCAAACCACTCACCACTGATTAGGAGCAACGCTGTGTCCATTACAACACCAACAAAGAAGCACCGAGTCCTGCGGTCGAAGATCGCGCTGGTCTCAGCCATATCATTGAGCCTTGCCGCGGGCTCCGCGGCGCTCGCAGCCCCAGCACAGGCTGCGGAGTCCGTAACGCATGCAACCTCAGCTCAGTCCTCACCCCTATTTGTTAGTGCGCAGATCACGGCGGGCACGCCTTACTTCGCGGGGTTTGGGGCCGGCTGGAAGCGTTTGGTGGCTTATCCGGGCAAAGTGTATTACTCGTCCAGCGGTTGGGTGCAGGTCAAGCAGGAACGATGGGAACGCGATCACTGGCCGGACCAGGACGACTACCTGGGCACATCGTATTTCAGCAAGTATTTCCATAGTGGCGGGACGTTCACCTTCAAAAGCACTTATCCCCTGCAACGGACGGACTTTGGTTATGGCGACAAGACTGAGGAGGTTTACCACAAGGTGTCATACCGTGTGTACAAGAACGGCTACTGGTCTCCTTGGTCCAAATGGGTATACAGCGGCACTGCAAGCATCTATCGGTGATGCCCGGTTAACTGCAGTTGGATCCCGGGACAACTGTCCTGCGATGCTTAGCACCTGGAACGGACCTGCGGGAGCAGGTCCGTTCCAGCCAAGATCGCCACGCGAATCTAGTGCTTTGCCCGTCGTGCCAGCGGCATCACTGGCCGCATCGGTTGAGGGCGTCGGCAGCCCTTATCAGCGCCAAATGTGAGAACGCCTGCGGATAATTTCCTGCCATGCGGTTGCCGGTTGTGTCGTATTCCTCGCTGAGCAGCCCCAGGTCGTTTCCGCAGCCGATGAGCCTGTCCATGAGTGTCCTCGCATCGGAAACGCGGCCCGTCCTGGCATATTGTTCTGCAAGCCAGAATGAGCACGCCAGAAAAGGGTGTTCCCCAGGTTCAAGACCGTCCAAACAGCTTTCGGTCCGATAACGCATCAGCAGGCCTGACCCGTCGAGAAGATCGCGCTCTAATCGAGACACTGTTCCGAGGATCCGCTCGTCGTCGTAGGCCAGAAAGCCCACTTGTGGCAGTACGAGCAGGGACGCGTCCACCTCATTGCTTCCATAGGTCTGGGTAAAGGAATTGATTTCACGGTTGAAGCCCTGCTCCAGAATTTCGGCCCGAAGCCCGTCCCTGAGCTCCGCCCACCGCTCCAGCGGACCGTCAAGCCCATGCTCTTGGACAGCCTGCACTCCGCGGTCCATGGCGGCCCACATCATCACCCGGGAATGAGTGAAGTCCCTTTTCTCGCCCCGCATTTCCCAGATGCCGTGGTCTTTCCGTTTGAGGTTGTTCTCTACGAATAGGAGCATGTTCCGCTGGAGGGTCCACGAGAAATGGTCCTCATGCACGCCGCGATTGCGAAGCTTTGCCAAGGCAACCATGACTTCGCCGACAACGTCGCCTTGGTACTGGCGGAAAGCGCCATTGCCGACGCGAACCGGGGCGGAGCCTTCGTAGCCCGGTAAGTGGGCCAGGACCCGCTCGGGCAGCTCACGCTCGCCAGAAACTCCGTACATTATTTGAATATCGTGCGGGTCGCCGGCGATAGCCCTAAGCAGCCAGTTCCGCCACTGGAGTGCCTCCTGGTGGAAGCCATGGGTCATCATGGCTTCCAGTGTGAGGGCAGCATCACGTAGCCAGCAGTATCGGTAATCCCAATTGCGTTCACCGCCGAAATGTTCTGGAAGTGAGGTTGTCAGGGCAGCCACAATTCCCCCGGTCCTCTCATGCGTCAGCGCACGCAAGACGAGCAGTGAGCGTTCTACTTCCCGGTCGTAGTTTCCTTGCCGGAGGTAGTTGCTCGACCAGCTTCTCCAGTACGTGGCAGTTGTTTGCAGCGCCCGGTCGATGTCGATCGCCGGCGGAGGCATATCGTGGGATGAAAATGCGTGCAATTGCAGGTCGAGTGTCTGACCGGCTTCGACGGTGAACTCGCCCACGTGCGAATAATCAGGGCCGGCTTCGGGCAATGCATCCGCCCTAAGCATCACGGCTTGCGGTCCGGCGATGGCAAGCAGTGCCTCCCCCTCGTCGTCGTGGATCCGATGCACCCAAGGCACGATCTTTCCGTAGCCGAACCGCAGCACCAGTTCATGGCGCATCACGACGTTTCCGTGTAAACCCTGCACCCTGCGGATCATCACAGTGCCGCTTCCCCCGATTGGCATGAATTCGGTGACCAGGACTTCGCCGGTCGCGGTCCGCCAACGCGTCTCCATGATGAACGTGGAGGGCAAGTACCGGCGTTCCCCTTGCGTGCGACGGGAGAACTTTTTGTTCTCATGAGCCGGGGCGAGTAGCCAGCGGCCGTGATCCGTGGTCCCAACCAAGGCTCCGAAAACAGATTCAGAGTCGAACCGTGGCAGGCAGAGCCAGTCGATACTGCCCTGTCGTGAGATTAGCGCGCCGGTGCGAAGGTCGGAAATAAAACCGTAATCCTCAATCCGTGCGGTCATGTTCCTAACTCAAACACAACCAAGGGTGCGCCGGGCAGATTCCCGGATCGGTTTCTTTGTTCCCGCGGGGTTCAAGGGACGTTCTTTGAACGCTTGCGCGGGTTGCCCCGCTGGCGAACTGGTCAGCCGGATTCCAGGTGCAGGGAAGGCACCATGCCTCTTTCTTACTCGGTGGCTAGCAGCGGTGCCCAGACCATCGGTGCTGTGCGCCAGTGATCTCACGAAACCGGTGAGTCTGAGGAGTTCTTATGGCCACTTGCCGGCGGCCGCGTCTCAGAGCGACGTTTGGACTCGATGCCGTTTCTATCATTTGCCCAATTTCTTTCTTCACTGTTCGCGCGCCCGAGTCAGGTGCCGGCTGCGCTGCTCGATGAGTTTTCTGAGGTAGCGGGTGAGGACAAGCTTCTCCACCAGGCGCCCGAGCGGTCCGAATGGAGCCGCGAACTCGATCCGGTCCACCATCACGGTTTGGCCCGCGTCTTCCCTGAACTCGTGGACGTGCCGGAAGCTCCGGAATGGCCCCCGGACCTGTTCATCCACGAAGTAGTCCGGTGCCGCCATTTCTGTGATCCGGCTCGTCATCCGCAGCGGAACCCCGAAGTGCCAGGCGTATGTCAGTCTTCGACCCATCGTTAGGGTGCTTCGGCTGAACACCCACGATGCAGGAATGACAGGCCAAGGTACGGCAGCGACACGACCGGGGCAGGCTGTCCAGGTGCCTGGCCCCGAAATTGTACTGGCGTCCCACGGTCGCTGACCGCACAGTGTGTCTATCGGTACCCACTCGAGCATTTAGGGAGGCCTCACGATGACAAACAACGGTACTGTGCTGGTAACCGGCGGCGCGCGAGGGATTGGCAGGGCGATAGCAGAACGGTTAGCGGAGAGTGGCTGGAATGTAGTCGTTACCTACAAAACTGGTCACAGTGAAGCTCAAGAGCTGGCGCGCACGCACGGAGTGGCCACACGACAGGTCGATCTGGCAGACAGATCTGAATCCCTGGACTTTGCCCGTCAGATCCGTGATGAATTCCGGTTCAATGCCTTGGTCAACAATGCAGGGGTTCTCGAGAAGCAATCTCTAGAGGAAATGACTCTCGATGCCTGGGATAGAACCCTTGAGGTGAATGTCACCGCACCCTTCATCCTTGGTCAGACAATCGGCACCCAGATGTCCCCCGGCGGGTGCATCGTCAACATCGCCAGCACAGATGCCTACATCGGATCATTCCGCGGCATCGCCTACTCGGCCAGCAAAGCAGCTCTTCTTTCCGTCACTCGAAGCCTCGCCAACGTGCTTGGCCCCCGTGGAATTCGCGTCAACGCCGTGACCCCAGGCTGGGTAGACTCCGGAATATTGAGTGAATCCTACGAAGCGGCGAGCCTCACCCCGTTGGCTCGCAATGGGAATCCCGGCGACATAGCAAAGATCGTCGCCTTTCTCCTCAGCGACAACGCATCCTTCATCACCGGGGCGTCTATCATTGCTGACGGCGGATACACCGGTGTGGATTACTTCATGAAGAAGGAAAGTGACTCCTTGGGCTAAGCCGTTGGAGCCACAGCGTCGGGTGCGGGCGCGTGGCGGGGCTCCAGAAGTCAGAACCGCAGGCTCCCCATGGTGCCGTGCGCTCCGGGCGCCTAGGGTGGCGGCACAGTCCGCTCTTGGATTCGGGGGAAAGGTTGTTTTGGCCTGGCACTGGATTGGGCATGACTTGCCATTCAGCAACGGCACTGAGGCACTGAGGCATTGACCTCGGTTCTATCGCAGGTTGTCGAGCTGCATGCGGGACAGGTTGGAGCCCACTTGATGCGGAATGACCCAACCGGTTCCTGGACAGGTGCCGTCTCCGGGACAAAGATCACTGTCAAATGAAACCAACGACGTCAGCTTCCGCCCTTTAGTGATTTCTTCGCCCGAAGTGACCCGAGTGTTACTTCTTCTTTTTCCTGTTCTTGCGTTGCGGCTGGACGCGCTGGCTATGGGCGTGCGCCACCGCAGCGGCAGCCGCCGCATCGGCGTCGGCCTTTTTGCTTCCTTGGGGGAGGGGCGGGAGACCCTTGGCGGCGCGGCGCTCGGCGAGGGCCTTGGCGGCGGGGGATCCCGGCGTCGGCATACGGCGGATGACGAAGAACTGCTGACCCATGGTCCACAGGTTGGTGGTGGTCCAGTAGATCAGGACACCGATGGGGAAGTTGATGCCGCCCACGCCGAAGACGATGGGCAGGATGTAGAGCATCAT